>JACMMM010000316.1 GCA_014379065.1 Saprospiraceae bacterium | reverse complement strand
GCGCGGAAAAAAGGGGAGGTTGCTGGAAATGGCCTTGGTATTGACGGCCATTTGGGCCTTCACTTTTTTGACGGGCGCCACGGCTTCCGTGCTACGGGCCTCGGTAATGTTTAGTGTGTATATGCTTGGGAAGGCATTTTGGCGAGAGGCATCGGCCTGGAATGTTTTGCCTGCCTCGGCTTTTATCTTGCTGATTTACAATCCTTATTTCTTGTTCAACGTCGGTTTTCAACTTTCCTACGCAGCCGTGGCGGGCATGGTGTTTTTCTATCCAAGGTTTTACAAAATGTTCCCACCCATGTCGCGCTGGCTCGACGAACCGCTGCAGGTTTTCCTCGTGGGTGTATCTGCTCAATTGGGCACTTTGCCGCTTTCGCTATTCTATTTCAACCAATTCCCGATCTATTTTTGGTTGGCGGGTTGGGTGGTGGTGTTTGTGGGAGCAGTTTTTTTGTGGGGTGGCGCGATGTTGGTCGTACTCGATTGGCTTTCACAAACGCTGGCGGACTGGTTAGGCATGGCGCTTTACTACATGCTGCTTTGGATGAACAAAATTATCTTTTTTATTCAGAGCATCCCGGGCGGGGTAGTGCGTAACACATGGATTCCGGGCTGGGTCGTGCTGGCGCTGTACGCTTGTCTGGGGTTCTTGGGGGCGGCAATGGTGTCGCGGCGCGGGAAGTGGTTCGGCGCGTTTGTAGGGGTTATGATGCTGCTAGGCGTGTACCGAACAGTGATGGTAATGGACAAACAAGTGCAGCGCACAACGGTAATTTATAGCCTGAACAAAGCACGCCTGATTGATTTTTTTGAGGGCGACCAAGCCATTTCATTGTCGGATACCCTTACGAAAAAACAGGAAGCGTTCGCGGCGCAAGCCAACCGGGTCGCTTCTGGTGTGCGGGGGAAAACAGCTGTTTTATTTTCAGATACTTCGGTTTTTTCAAATCGTAACTTGTTGATTAACTTGCCCTTCGTTCAGTTTTTCAATCAAAAAATGGTTTTGGTGGACGATGTGCGATGGATAAAAACGGGCAATTTACTACCCCTTTCCATTGATGTTTTGGTGTTGTCAAAAAGCCCAAAAATTTCAATTGCTGAATGTCGGGAGCGCTTCCCCTGCGCTTTGGTAGTGTTCGATGCATCCAACACTTTTCGACAAGCCGAACGCTGGCGGAAAGAGTGTGAGACCGAAGGCTGGGCTTTTCATGATGTGCGGACGATGGGCGCCTGGGTGGGGAGGCAGTAGTGGATTAAACAGGAAAGTTTAGAACTACACCCGCCTTCGCCCCTGCCCGCCATGCCTTGGCAGGCGGGTAGGCTTCGGCGGGTAAACAGGAAAATTTAAAATTTAAAATTAATATGAAAACACGCTTCTTTAATTATCTGCGCTTCAACCGCGCGGAACGCAATGGCACGCTTGCACTATTTGTCCTAGCTGCCGTATTTTTTGCAATCCCAGAAATTTCGCGCTACTTCCGGGTGTCACCAAAAACCGACTTCGCACCGTTTCAGATTGAAACGCAAGCCTTTCGAGCGGCACTTGCAAATGGCAAAAATGACGCTCGCGAGTCATCTGGCGCGTTGTTCAACTTTGACCCAAACACAGCCTCGTTCGATGATTTTGTCCGACTTGGGCTCTCTGAAAAGGTGTCGAACATTATTTGCAACTATCGGGATAAAGGCGGAGATTTTCGCGAACCAGCCGATTTTCAGAAAATCTGGAGCCTGAAAAAGGAGGATTATACCCGGCTCCTACCTTACATCCATATCGGAACGGCGGAGGAAACGCCGCGTGAAAAAAGGCCAGAAAAACCAGCTGCCGAACTTTTCGCTTTCGACCCAAATACCTCCACAGAAGAGGACTTGCTCCGACTCGGCTTGCCCAATCGTGCGGTAAAAAGCATCCTGAACTACCGCAGCAAGGGCGGGCAATTCCGTAAAAAAGAAGATCTGGAAAAAATCTACACGCTTGATGAAGATGATTATGATCGGATTGCGCCCTACGCAACGTTTTCGGGAGCGATTGCCAGTGCCGCCGTCACGCGCCCGGTGGTGTATGCAGGAGGATTTGCTGCCCCAAGCAAAAAGGGTTTGGACAAAGGCCCGGTAGATATTAACCGTGCCAATGTGGAGGACTGGATGAGCTTGCCCGGTATCGGAGAAACGAGAGCCCGACAGTTGGTCAATTTTCGGGAAAAGCTTGGCGGGTTTATATCTGTAAGACAATTAGGCGAGATGTATGGCCTTCCCGATAGTGTGTTCCAGGGCATCAAAGCAAACCTCGTAATAAGTACGGCTGACATTCGAAAAATCAACCTGAACACTGCTTCAGTCGCCGATTTGGATACACATCCGTACATTTCAAAACGCCAGGCGGAGCTCATTGTGGCATATCGGGAGCAGCACGGGGCGTTTGCTTCATCGGATGATTTAGGCAAGATGCGGGCTTTTTCGGATCAGGCTTGGTTGGCGAAGGTGGGGCCTTACTTGGGCGTAGAGTGATGACATCCTGCTCATCCTGTAAATCCTGTCAAAAAATTAAAAACCCTGTCGCCTAAACCACCCGCCTAGCCATAGCCTCGCCCCTCAATTTCCAGTCAGGCGAAACCCCTTGAATCAGCACAATCCCCGGCGTTTTCCCGATCTCTAAAGTGCCCAGCGTATCGTCGAAACCCAGGGCTTGTGCGCCGTTGAGCGTAGCCCAGCGCAACATCGTGGCAAACGGGACATAACTCTGGTAACGCGCAATGGTTTTCATCTCTTCCAGTATCGAAAGTTGCCAGTTGGAGGTCAGCGAATCCGTTCCGATGGTGACGCGGGCCTGCGTATCGAGAAAAGCTGAATAATCTGGCAGGCGGTTTTCGATATAGAGATTGGCATTGGGGCAAGTGGCCCAAAAAGTATGTGGGCTCCAGGCCTGGGCGGCCTCGATGTGGGCGCGGCTCGTTAGCGTATTATGGACAAAAATGCTCCGATTTTCGGGGTTCATATGGGTCAGAGCGTAATAAATCGAGGATTTGCCAGTAGCCTCGAATTGGTCGAGCGAAATGCCAAATTTGCCATAAAAATCAAGAAATCCACCCTTTTTCTCCAAAAACAAGGTCTCCTCAGGCGGGGTTTCCTGATTGTGAATGCTCACCGTGATGTTCGATTTTGGGTTGAAGGCGTTTATTTTTTCAAACAACTTTTTGCTCACCGAATACGGCGCATGAGGCACCAAGGAACGTGCACTTCCGGGGGCAAGTTCGATCTGTTCGTATACTCCTAGTCCATCTGCAAAAGTCTTTTCCGTTCCGGCCTCCTGTAGAAAATCGAAGAGTTCGAGAAAGGTGTGGTAGCGCATCCGGCCTCTGGCTTTGGCGGCAAAAGTGTCGGGCGCGTTAGAAATATCACCAAGAGCGACGATGCCACCATCGAGCATTTCCTGCTCGGCTTTTTCGATGGCCTCGGCAATGACTTCGGCACTGGTATTGCGCTGTGTCACCACGCCCGTGATAAAGGGAATGAGGCCGGTGCCGGTGTCCACCTTGCCCTTCATGTGCGAGAGTTCTAGGTGGCAGTGGGTATTGACAAAGCCCGGCACGAGGATGCCGCGGTGCGTTTCGAGGCTGGCGGGGTCATGTTTTTCGCGGGGTTCTATGGCTAGGATTTGGCCCGAATCGTCGGTGATAACGACCGCATTTTCAAGAGGTTTGGAGGAAACTGGGCAAACCCAGTCGGCGGTGATTTTGTGCATTTTTCAATTGTGACGATTGATTCGATTGGAATGATTGGTTCGATTGGGACGATTGGAGCGATTGGGACGATTGGTTCGGTTTTGGATTGGATATTTGCGTGGCAAAAATAGCGGGGAAGTTTCATTCACCTAACAATCGAATCAATCGTTCCAATCGCTCCAATCGTCCCAATCGTTCCAATCGCTCCAATCGCTCCAATCGAATCAATCCTTCCAATCGAATTAATTAAAAAATGCCTCGTTTCCACATCGACCCCAACATTGCTCGCGCCCGGACCATCTCCACGGAGGTTTACACCAGCGCGGCGATTTTTGAAGAAGCCAAAGAGAAAATCTTTGCGCCCAGTTGGCAGTTTGTGGGAGATGCCGACCGCGTGGCCGAGAAGGGTAGTGTTTGGCCGTTCATGTTGTTGAACAATTATTTGAACGAGCCGCTCCTGCTCTCCCGTGATAAAGTGGGCGGGCTTCATTGTCTGTCGAATGTATGTACACACCGGGGCAATTTGCTGGCTTATGAGCCTTGCAAATCGAGCCAATTGCGCTGCCGGTATCATGGACGAGTGTTCGGCCTAGATGGAAAATTCCAGTTTATGCCAGAGTTTTCCGAGGTGGAAAATTTTCCAACGGAGGCTGATAATTTGAAGCAATTGCCGCTTTTTCAATGGGGGAAACTGTTGTTTACCTCGCTGAACCCCGTTTTCCCGGCAGAAAAATTTCTATGTGAAATGATGCAGCGCGTCCCGAATACATTCAGGATGGACAAACTCGAATTTCGCCCCGATTTTTCCAAGGATTACACGGTAAATGCCAATTGGGCGCTCTACTGCGAAAACTACCTTGAAGGTTTCCACATCCCCTTTGTACACGACAGCCTGAGTGCGGTGCTCGATTGGAACAACTATTCCACTGAATTATTCCAATACGCCAACCTTCAACTCGGCATTGCCAAAAAAGGCGACGTTTGCTTCGATTTGCCGCTCCATTCGCCCGACTTCGGCAAGCAGGTGGCCGCTTACTATTTTTGGGTTTTCCCCAACATGATGTTCAATTTTTACCCTTGGGGACTTTCGCTGAATATCGTTGAACCACAAGACGTTAGCACCTGCAAGGTGCGATTCCAAGTCTATGTTTTTGACGAATCAAAACTCAACACAGGCGCAGGTTCCGGGCTTGAGCAAGTGGAGCACGAAGACGAAGAAGTGGTGGAAAATGTGCAGCGCGGCGTTCGGTCGCGATTTTATGAACATGGCCGTTACTCGCCCAACCGGGAACAGGGCACGCATCATTTCCACTCCCTGCTGGCGGAGTTTTTGGGCTGAATCTAGTGTTATTGGCTATGTTTTAAACCCCAACCGCTATCCCAATGCTCTACGGGCACTTCAATTACCTTATCGGCGGTTTTGATCTGATAGGGCTGAGCAAGGTTGATCCTTCCAAAGGCGCCAAACATCAGGCTTGGTGCAACAGGTTCTTTTTCTAAAATTAAAAGACCGAATCCACCCTCGTGGGCCACGAGGTTTTCACCAACAGCGCTTGATATACACATTCCGGCCCTGGTTAGGATGGAGGTTTCTCCAACATGCGCCCCTACAATGATGGGATAGCCTCTTTTTTTCAGCGCTTTTATCATTTCAAGGCTGCGTATCACTCCCCCCAAGCGGGACACTTTTAAGTTTGCAATAAAACGGCCGCTGACTTCGTCTAATTTTTCCAGATCGGCAAGGCTGCAAAGACTTTCATCCAGAATGATGGGAAGATCCAAAGCATTGCTGATCCTGCTTAGCTCGCCGTAATTTTTGGGTTCAATGGGTTCTTCAATCCCAAAAATCGGATGCTCCAGATTGGAAAGGAATTCGATTGCCGCATTTGTATTTTCTGTCCATAGGTTGTTTGCATCAAAACGGATGCGCATGTTAGAAATACCTTTCTCGTTACAAATCTGTTGAAGGATAACCAGCTTTTTTCGATCCCTGTTAAGGTCGCCATTCACCTTTATCTTAAAATCATTGATGCCTGCCGCAACATAGCGTTGTGCCAGTGCAATGAATTTTTCTTCGTTGCTGTCTCCCAACACGCCTGTGTAGGTATATATGCCCTGAGGCCCCCCGAGGCCGAGGAGTTTTTCAACGCTACCATTTTTTTCTTTTGCAAAAAGGTCGAGCAGGGCTGTTTCGATGGCGCAAAATGCGGCAGGATGCCTGTCCAGCTCCGCACGATTGGCCAACATCCAGGATTCTAGTGCATCCAATGAAGTGCAGACAGCTTCAAGTATGGAAAGCTTTTCAGAGAGCCAATGCAATCCACTTTCAACATCTTCCCCCGTAACGTACGTCCTGGGGCAACCCTCTCCCAATCCGGAAACTTCAGCTCGCCAGGCTTCACACCAAATGCTTTCTCCTTCTTTTCTTACAGAAGAGGCTTGACTGAATGTTGTATGGAGCGGAAGGAATATCCCTTTAATTTTGAGATGGAGCGAATTGGACATCTAGATCTGCATTAATTAAGAAAGAAACAATATTTTTGCAGGGACTAACCACTATTTGTTTAAATCGTCAATATGAGTCACCCCCGATTTTGAGACTTGTACGTCCCAGCGGGACGGAATCTTTGTAGAAATGTTGTTTTCGATGAAAAAGCGTGCCGTTTGTACGCTATCTGAAAGCGGTAGATAGCGTACCTACGGCCCGCCAACCCATATATCGCCCTTTTTCTACCAAGATTTAGCCCCGCTGGGGCTGCTCTAAAATCTGGAATGACTCATGCGGTTAGTTACATTTAAACTAAACTATGAAAATAGACAAAGCAAAAAACGCCGTCCAGGCTCTACTGTCAAAAGCGGGCATCACTATTAATGGGGATGCAAGTTACGATATTCAAGTACATAACGAGGGCCTCTACAGGAGGGTCATAGCAGAAGGCTCGATAGGCCTCGGCGAAGCCTATATGGACGGCTGGTGGGATGTGGAGCGGCTCGACGAGTTTTTCTACAAAATCTTCCAATCCAAGGTGCATGAACAGGGAGAGAACAAGCTGAGCAACTTGACCCTGTATTTGCAATCCAAGGTATTGAATATGCAGACCAGGCTCCGGGCACAAAAGGTAGCCAGGGAACATTATGACCTGGGCAACGATCTGTACATGGCCTTTCTGGACCCCTATAATCAATACACCTGCGGCTATTTCAAGGACACCGAAGACCTCAACAGGGCTCAAGAGCAAAAACTGGAACTCATCTGCCAGAAATTGCAGCTTTCAGAAAAGGACCGGGTATTGGACATCGGTTGCGGATGGGGCGGGTTTGCGAAATATGCAGCCAGTCATTATGGTTGCCAGGTAACGGGTATCAGTATATCTGATGAGCAAATCAAATATGCACGCGAATTCTGCGCTGGCCTCCCGGTCACTATCCAGAAAAAGGACTACCGGGACCTGGACGAAAAATTTACCAAGGTGCTGATTTGTGGGATGATAGAACACGTGGGATATAAAAATTACCGGCAAATTATAGAAATCGTACACCGCTGCCTGGAAGACAAGGGCTTGTTCCTGTTGCATACCATCGGTTCCAATACCTCCGAGATGTATGGGAACCCCTGGGTCATGAAGTACATTTTCCCGAACTCGATGCTCCCTTCCATCAAGCAAATTGCTACGGCGTTCGAGGGTTTGTTTGTGATGGAAGACTGGCATAATTTCGGGCCATATTACGCCAAAACCACCATGGCCTGGTTCCGCAATTTTGACGCCAAGTGGGATGACTTGAAAGCGAATTATGACGAGCGTTTTTACCGGATGTGGAAGTATTACCTGCTTTCTTTTATCGGGCCCTTTGAGGCCAGGGCACTTCAACTGTGGCAGATTGTCCTCTCCAAAGAAGGCTTGCCGGGAGGGTATGTGACTGTAAGGTAATTAAGTCTACATTGGTACTTTAGCCGCGTAGTCCCGATTCCATCGGGATCCGTAGAAGTCGCATTCGGCCATTTGTTTGGAGGTGCAGAGCACTGCAACTTTGTGCCAAGTGTTGCTGTGCTCTGCACCTTATCACCTACTCCATACTATTATCTACCGACGTTAGGCCGCTACGCGGCTAAAGTGCCAATGTAGACTTAATTTGTTATCAATTAAATGCCCAAAGCAATTTCCACGGTTCCTTTGTCTGCCGCATGTTTACTCGCCTTGCTAACGGCGCTTCCCCTTTATGGTCAAGCCCCAACCAAGCCCCGTTTCGAACACCTCAGCACCGACCAGGGCCTCCCCGGCAGGTATGTAAATGTCATCACCCAAGATAGCAAAGGTTTTATCTGGGTTGGGAGCTCCTACGGCCTTAGCCGATTCGACGGGTATGGTTTCAAGAACTATCGGTACGATCCCATTGATTCCACTTCAATCAGTTCAGTTTCCAGTCTGTTGGAAGATAAACAGGGAGGCTTGTGGATCGGCACCTTCGGTGACGGGCTTAAATATTTTGAGGTGGAGCATGGGAAGTTCACGCATTATCGGCACGATGAAAACAAGCCCAATAGCCTGAGTGGCAATGCGATCAGTGAAATTTATGAAGACGCGCAGGGTACTATTTGGATTGCCGCAAGTGGCACGGGACTGAACAAGCTGGACCGGAAAAAAGGGCAGTTCATCCGCTACCAACATAGCCCGGGGGATACCACCAGCCTTAGCGATAACCGGATCAATGTAATTTTTGAAGATTCAAAAAATAATTTTTGGGTCGGCACCGATGCTGGCTTGAACCGGTTTGATCGCCAAAAAGGGGCTTTCTCTACCATTCCGATCAATGGCCTTTTCGGCGAACTGCCACTTAGCGAAACTGCTGTTAACGACATTTTTGAAGAAGCGAATGGAAATCTGTGGTTGGGCATTTTTGGGCAAGGGTTGTTTCTTTTTGACGGACAACAATTTACCCGTTTCCAACAAGATTCCAATCAGCCATCTACTGCAAACAGCAACCAGATTTTAAAAATTGGCCAGGACAGAAAAAACGGGTTATGGATCAGTACCTATTATGGCGGGCTTCAATTCTTTGACCTCAACAGCCATAAATTTTCGGTTTTTCGCCACGATGCTGCAAACCCCTTCAGTATTGCCCATGATTGGCCCCGAACTTTTTTAACAGATAGAGAAAATAATTTGTGGATAGGGACCCACCGGGGCCTGGACCGCTTGATCGTCCCATATCAACCTTTTAGGGTCTATGTCCAAGGCCATGTCAATGAATATGGCCTGAGCTCAGACCAGGTAACGGCAGTGCTGGAAGATAAACAGGGGATGGTTTGGGTCGGCAGCTCCGGCGCTGGGCTAAACCGCCTTGAACCCAACACTGGGAAGGTAACGTACTTCAAGCATGATCCCAAGAATGCTGCCAGCCTCAGCAGCAATACCATCACCTGGATACATGAGGATAGAAAGGGAAACTTATGGTTGAGTACCAGCAAAGGATTAAATCTATTAGACCGAAAAACCGGGCGTTTCAAACGCTATTTGCACGATCCCAGCGATCCCGCCAGTATCAGTCATAATATAATCAACTATATCCATGAAGACAAAAATGGCCAACTTTGGATCGGAACAGGTTTTGGCCTCGACCGCTTCGACCCCGGCAGCCAACAATTTTACCATTATAAATACCGGCCGGATGCCCCTCAAGCGCAGGATGAAGACAGGGTCTATGGGACTTTTGTCCAGGACGCTTCCGGCAATTTCTGGATTCCCTATTATCAAAGAGGGATAAGCCGTCTGGATCCACAAACCGGAGCATTTTCCCGCTACCGCCATGATCCGGGCAACCCCAATACCATCAGCAGTGATTACGTGGTGGGTGTAGCGCTGGATTCAAAGGGCGATCTGTTGATCGCTTCCAATGCCGGATTGGATCAATTGATCCTGCGCCCCGGCGCGAATCCTCCGTTTAAAGTAAACAGAAAACTGGTATCCGACCCCGTTCACAGCATCCTGACGGATGAAAAAGGCAATATCTGGCTGGGCACTTTACAGGGGCTTTTGAAATATGACCCCTCCACCAAAAAGACCCGAAAGTATGATAAGCTCGATGGCCTGCCAAGTAATTCCTTTAATATCGGCGCTTGCAAAAGCCCCCGCACGGGCAGGATGTACTTTGGCACCGACAATGGCCTGTTGGTCTTCCATCCGGACAGCCTGCTGGACAACCCCTATATTCCCCCGATTGCCATCATCACCGCGCTTTACTATTTTAACACGGATGATGAAAACGGAAAGCCCACCGAAGTGGAAAACATTTCCTACCTGGAGGAAGTCATCTTGCCCCATTATAATAACACGCTGCTTATCGAGTTTGCCGCTTTGAGCTACAACAAGACCTCCAAGAATCAATACGCCTACCGTTTTGAAGGGGAAAACGACCATTGGATACAACTCGGCACAGACAGGAGGCTAAGACTCCCAAATCTCAGCCCGGGCACGTATCGGCTGCATGTAATAGGCTCCAACGGCGACGGTGTATGGAACGAAGAAGGCACCCGTTTGAAGATCGTCATCCTTCCGCCTTGGTGGCAGACCTGGTGGGCGAAAACGAGTTATGCTATCGCCTTAATATTGTTCATTTTAGGCTATATCCGTTTGCGCACGCGTACCCTGAGAAAACGCCAAAAAGAATTGGAACAAACCGTTGCCGAAAGAACCGTAGAGGTCCGGGAAAAAAATGTAAAACTGGAAGAGACGCTGGACCACCTGCAAACTACGCAGCAACAACTCATCATGCAGGAGAAAATGGCCTCCCTCGGTCAGATGACGGCGGGTATTGCCCACGAGATCAAAAATCCCCTCAATTTTATCAACAACTTTGCCGAAGGTTCGGTAGAACTGGCCGATGAACTGAAAGAAGAGATCGAACGCCTGCAATCTTCGCATGATCCGAAAGACCAACAACTTCTCCTGGAACTGTTGGGCGACATCCGGGAAAACGCCGTACTCATCCACGACAATGGCCAGCGGGCCGACAACATTGTCAGCAGCATGATGGATCACGCCAACGACAACCAGGGCGAACGAACCCCAACCGACCTGAATGCTTTGCTGGAAGAATACATCAACCTGGCCTATCATGGGTATCAGACGAAAAATACGAATGGGACGATTGGTTTCAACAAGCAATTGGATGCAAGCATCCCCAAGCTGCTAATCAATCCCCAGGAGATAGGAAGGGTATTTATCAACCTTTTCAACAATGCCATTTATGCGGTGGACCTGAAGGCCCAGACCGAAAAAGAGGGATACCATCCATCTATTCTCGTCAGCACCCGGCAAGTGCATGATCAGGTGGAAATACGCATCCGGGACAATGGCCCGGGCATCCCCGAATCTATCCGGGATCAAATTTTCAATCCCTTTTTTACGACCAAACCTACGGGGAAAGGGAATACGGGTTTGGGCTTGTCTATCAGTTATGATATTGTGACGCAGGGGCATCAAGGGAAATTAGAGGTAGAAAGTGTGGAGGGGAGTTTTACGGAATTTGTTATCACAATACCGGCTTCAGCAACTTAGCGCAAGTGAGGAGGTGTCATCCGCGACGCAGGCGCGGGTGACATCTCCGAACGACAAGATTTGCTCCTGGCTTCCGCGATGAGATGACACCTTCTCGTTCCAAAATTCCGATTGTTTGGTCATCTCAATACTCAAATCGTAAATACAAAACGTTACGTCCTTTAACTGCACTAATGGATTCATTAGTACTCCTTCATTACATCTCCTAATTTATTATTAAACAAATTGAATCTGGGATAGTCACTGCTTATTGACGAGTCAGATTTACCAGTTGTGCCAGTTGATTTCTTTACTGCGATGTGGGAAATCTGCTTCTATTTCTTCATAAACAACTTTGTTATTTCTTTTTACTTGGACTGCAAAAGTCCAAGTATTATACAACTTATCTTTCAATGCAATAAGTGCTTCTTGAATGTTTCCATTGTTAGATTCATAGATTATTCTATAGTTTATGCTATCTTTATATGCAGGTATCTCTATATCTCCTAAATAATAGGGGTCATTTGGTTTAAGCACATCAATATTGTATGTGCTATTTTCGTATGCTGTGTTTTTCATATCGCCAAGTGTGTTAACAATTGCTTTCCTCTGGGTATGATGATCTCCTTCTTCAAAAATTACAATATTAAGCTTGTATAATGGGTAATTACCTTTATTTTCAATAAAGAATGAAAAATTAGTCTTTATCACATTTATAGCGGTAACAACTCCAAAGGAATTTCCACCTGTATTATAGTCCTGAATTTGTTTTGCTTTCTGATACACATCCGACAACTTGTTACTTTGTCTTTCTAATTTTCCAAATGTTATTATTGAGTTGTCAATTATTGAGTCTAATTGTGAAAGACTTTGGTCTAATTTCGTGGAATTCCCTCGCGATAAAAATACATTAACGACTGAAAGAGAATCAATCTTTTTGCCTTGTTCGATTATTATCTCTGTCTTATTATCATTATCTTTTGTTGAGTAATATTGCCCAACCAATGCTAAGATTCCACCAAACAATGCCAAATAACCAAAATTCTTCTTATTAGGAGTTAGTTTATTATGCTCAATATATCCCATTGCAGCGGCAGCGGCAAGAGTAATCAACACCCCGAAAATTTGCAATGCACTTGATAAACTAATCAAAAAACTTGTCATTGGTACAAAGTTTTATTTTCACCATATAATTATCTCTTTTCCACAAATTTCCCTCTCGGCTTCTTTTTACCCACCTTAATTGCGTCTTCAACTTCCTTTTTCGGAATAGAAATAATTTTCCGCATCGCTTCCTCAAAAGTCAATGCTGGTTTGTTCTTTTCTTTTTTCTTGTCTTTCATATCCTAACCTTTTTAAGGGGCTTTATTCGCCCCCAGTTTCTTTATTTCCTTTTGTCAGGTCAAAGTAAGTCAACCTGCGCTCCGATGTTTACAAAGATGCCGCAAAACGTTCCATCGCATCGGCTTCGCGTGAATTGTAACGGAAAGAAAATTCGTCAAAGTAGCGGTGCAGGTGCTTTGCGCTGCGACCCTGTGATTGTGGTACTTTCTTGTTGGCATGGCGGTTTTTGTTCTTGCCGCCCATGAACGTTTCGTCTGCCTGTACAACGCCGTCCAACTGAGTGTCAAATGATTTCGCTTTGAGGGCGAAGCGGATACGGTGCGCCATGAACCATGCGGTCTTTTGGGTAACGCCTAAATCTGTCGCCAACTGTATAGAACTGATGCCTTTTTTGTGCGTCGTCAGGATGTAAACCACTATAAACCACGTTTGCAACGAGATCGGGCT
>JACMMM010000315.1 GCA_014379065.1 Saprospiraceae bacterium | reverse complement strand
AGCAAGGGAAACGATTGGCTAAAAACTTGGTCAGGATGGCGCAGGGCAAAACATTAGAGCCTTTCCATTACTTCGACCTTGGCAGCATGGCTACCATCGGACGGCATAGGGCGGTGGCAGATCTGCCTTTTTGGAATACACAGGGCATATTGGCTTGGATGATGTGGCTTTTTATCCATTTACTTTACATCTTGGGTACGAAGAACAAGATATTTGTTTTTCTCAACTGGGTCTGGAATTATCTTACCTACGACCAGAGCCTGAGATTGGTGATAAAGCCCTGGCGCAAGCCCGGTAGTTGATTTAATTAATTCGTAAACGAAAACCCCAGTCCAAACGACCACCACATTTTTCGGTGATAAAGCCATTGGTCGCCCACCTCGCTGGCATAGTCTTTTCCAATAATAAAACCGAGGTTGTATTGATCCAATTGCAAGAGAATGCCCGTGCTCCAGGTTAGCCCCGGCACCACGTCGTTGCTGCTTTCTTCGTCGGCGGCTTTAAATTCCATGGAGGTATTGTTGTCGTTGATATTGATAAAAGTCAGCCCTGCTGTTATTGGAATGGTCAGGTAATGATCATTTTTGCCTGACAATTTTTTGGTCAGTCCAATAAAGGCCCCGAGTGTCACATCGGTGGTCAGGCGAAAAGTGCTGTGTTCTGCCTTTTTTCTGATTTTGAATGGGATGGTCAGTTGGCCACCTGTTACCCGAAGCCCTTGCAATAACTTTTTCCCGGAAGGATCGTGCGTTGGGGAACAGGCAACGGCACTAGAATCTGCGGCTTTGCAAGCTTGAACGGCGGCAGGCTGCGCATTGGGTGCGGGAGGTTCATGCACTACAGGCTGTCCAAGTCCTTTGGGGGATGCGCCGAAGCAGAGCCCGGCGATGGCAAAACATAGGTGGGGCCGATTCATACGTAATAGAGTTTATTCTTGTGCATTTGCACCGTAACGCAAGTTAACAAAAAATTCTTGCACCTTAACTGTTATATTGTGTAGATGCTACTCGACAATAGATGGGTGGGCGGTTTCATCGCTCAGGCAAAAAAAATATGTTGCAGGGCGCTCTTTTTAACACAAGGATTTCAAAAAAAACAACCCCTCGGAAAGTGCGGTGGGGCACTTCGAGGGGTTGTTTTTTTCGTCATTCGTCATTAATCGTCATTCGTCATTCGTCGTCATTCGTCATTAATCGTCATTCGTCATTAATCGTCATTCGTCATTGATCGTCATTCGTCATTGATCGTCATTAGGGCAATTCTGAAGATTGTCTTTGACGATATGATGTGACTTAGTGTTGCAGCATGAATTTGCGGACTTGTTTTTTGCCATTTGAGGCGGTCAATTCCAAGAAATAAAGTCCTTCCGGCAAATTGCCTGGTATCTCAACCATTTGTTGAATGTCGCCTCCTTGGAGGGCTTGAGACAGGAGCATTTGACCCTGTGCATTGAATGCGCAAAGTTGTACTTGCTGGCCTTCCCAAGCGGACAAATCGGCAAAGAGAACCCCATCCGTTGGGTTTGGGAATAGGCGGAATTCACCCGTAGTCTTCTGTTCAAAATCACCGTTTCGCTCATCTGCATCGGGCCTTGAAGCACTGCTGCCGACGGTACAGCTGAACACATTAAGATAAGCTTCGCGGGAAGTTGCGCCTATGCGTGTAGTGACGTGGATATAATTTGGGTTCGCGGTAATAGGCAAAGAATATTCAAACAAATCGGCTTGGCCATTAGCAATGCCATCAACCGATTGGTCTTTGAAACGAACTGAGTAGAATGGTGAATAGTTCGGATTGCGTACTTCGTAAACATGGCCACCAAGAGAGGTAAACGTTCCATTATTAGAAGGGCTCACCGCCGTGATGCCGTTGGGAAGTTGGAAAGCGGCGTAGACAAGTTTATCGGAGCAGTTGTTGGTAATGCGGACGCGGTAGGTTTTGTCGCCCGAAGCGTTTTTGGTGATCGTTAAGAGTTCATACTTCACACAATCAACTGTTTTTGAGTCGCAGGCAGTTTCTGTGGGTTGTAAAGTCACAGCAATGTCTATGATCGCGATGCCATTGCCAATTTTTCCGCGAAAGGTAGCTGCTCCTGTAGTGAGGTTGATAGTATATAAATTGTCGAAGGTGGAAGTCCCCACATTTGCCGACAAAAAAGCTGTGTTCGGATTGCCGTACTGGCTGGACAAAATATCTAAATCGGAGCTCGGGTCCGCGAGATTGACCGCGATGGTTGAAGTACCAAGGGTGTTCAATGTCCCATTGTTCGGTGGGACTTGAGTCGTCAGCACATTGAGCGAATCGTCATAATTGTAAAGCGTGGTGGCTGTAGCACCTGCAAAACTATTGGTGTATGCACCTGTGCCGACTGAAGGATTTATTCCTGCATTTACATCACCTGAAGCGAAACTTAAATTCAGGTCTGTCGCTGCTACTACTCCTGTGACGGGGTGCAAACGGAAGTTGGAATTGTCACTACCCGTCACCCGGATTCGGTCTACTGTAGGGTTGAAATCCATGCTGATCTTGCCCATGTTGGGGCGAAGCACAAAGGCAGCCATGCCGACCGCTGTGCCCACGCCTGTGGTTACGTCAATGGTATAAAGTCGGCCTTCGCCCGTGGTGGCGTTATAACCCAGCCCGAAAAGTTCGCCTGTTGCGGGTCGGAAATCCATGCCGGAAAGCGTTTGGCCCGTAGCGATACCGGTGATTGTCACGAGTTTGCGAATGGTGCCGGGTAAGTTTGCGTCAAAAGAAATCAGGTTGTTGTTGCTGGTGAGGGCGTAGGTCAATTGCCCGCTCAAGCTGGCGGACACGCTGCGGTCAATCAATACGGCAATGTCGCTCACCGATGCTCCGCTGCCAATAGGCCCCAAGAGTGTGGCTACTCCTGTGCTTAGGTTTACGGTGTAAAGATTGTCAGCCGTTTGTGTTCCGCTGTTGGCGGCCAAATATGCTTTGTTCGTGCTACTGGCTGCGTCGAAAAAAATATCTATATCTGATGAAGGATCGGTCAGGTTTACGGCAATGCCTGAAATGCCAACGGTGTTTAGGGTGCCGTTGTTGGGCGGGATTTGGGTGGTGAGTATATTCAGGGAATCGTCGTAGTTGTATAACGTGGTTGAAGTCGCTCCGATGTAACTGTTGGTATAAGCCAGTGCGCCAATGGAGGGGTTTGACCCAGTATTCACATCAGTTGCGGCGAAGGCTAGGTCTAAATCCGTTGCTGCAATCGCACCCGTGACCGGATGGAGCCGGTAGTTGGAATTGTCGCTCCCGGTCACGCGAATACGATCCACCGTAGGGTTGAAGTCCATGCTGACTTTGCCCATATTGGCTTTTAACGAAACTGGGGCGGAGCCGATGCTTGACGCGACTCCTGTGTTTGAATCCACAGTATAAAGCCGAGCTTCCCCTGTATTTTGGTTGTAACCCAGTGCATAAAGTTGACCTGTATTGGGGCGGAAATCCAGGCCCTGAATGCTTTGCCCTGCGGCGATGCCACTCACAGGGACATTGCTGAGTAAAGAACCAGGGGTGTTGGATTTGAAGGAAATCAGGTTATTGCCAGACAGAGCGTAAATGGTCTGACTACTCAAGTGCAGAGAAAACCCGAACAGGAGTGCAACGCCAAGCGTGATTGTCCGAATGAAGGATGAATTTGAGAGGGCCGTGGTGAAAAAACGATTTGCCATATGCGTAATTGGATTTTAAAAATGACAAGCACCGGAAGGTGCTCGTATCCAAGTACGATGGAACAGGAAATTCGGATTTCGGGAGGAGAAAGAAATATGTCCTTTACCCCTCAAACCCCAAAATCACCCGCTCAATAATATCACAGCATTCGCCCAACTGGCTTTCGGTCATGACCAGTGGCGGTGCGAAACGGATCACGTTGCCGTGGGTGGGTTTGGCTAGCAGGCCGTTTTCGGCCAGGCCCAGGCAAATGTTCCAGGCCGTTTTGCTTTGTTCTGTATCGTTAATTACTACAGCGTTGAGCAGGCCCTTGCCGCGCACCAGCGAGATGAGGTCGGGACGTTTTTGTTGTAGCACCCGCATGCGAGAGCGGAAAGTTTTGCCCAGTTCTTTGGCATTGTCGGCCAAGTGTTCGTCTTCTACCACTTTCAATGCTTCCATGGCCACGGCGCAAGCGAGTGGGTTTCCGCCAAAAGTGGAGCCATGTTCGCCGGGTTTTATGGTGAGAATTACCTCGTCGGTGCTGAGCACGGCACTCACGGGCAACACGCCCCCGGAAAGGGCTTTGCCGAGGATCAAGATGTCGGGTTTTACTGCCTCGTGGTCGCAGCAGAGCAAGCGACCTGTTCGGGCGATTCCTGTTTGCACTTCGTCGGCGATAAAAAGCACATGGTGTGCCTTACAAAGATCGTAGGCAGTAGCGATGTAACCTTCGTCTGGGACGTTCACGCCCGCTTCGCCCTGGATCGGTTCGACCAAGAAGCCCGCCACGTTGGGGTCTTGTAAAGCGAGTTCGAGCGCAGCAAGGTCATTGTATGGAATCACCTCAAAACCACGCATATAAGGGCCAAACCCGTTGCGGCTGTCGGGATCGGTAGAGGCAGAAATAACACCCAATGTGCGTCCGTGGAAATTGCCCGAAGCAAAGATGACCTTCGCTTTCCCTTCAGCCACGCCTTTTATTTGGTAGGCCCATTTGCGGGCGAGTTTGATAGCAGTCTCAACGGCTTCTACCCCTGTGTTCATGGGTAAGATGCGCTCGTAGCCAAAATATTGGGTCAAAAACTCGGCATATTCGCCCAGCAAGTTGTTGTAAAAAGCGCGTGAGGTAAGGGTCAGTTTTTGCGCCTGCTCGATCAACGCTCCGATGATGCGCGGGTGGCAATGGCCTTGGTTTACAGCGCTGTACGCGGAAAGGAAATCATAGTATCGTTTGCCTTCTACATCCCAAACGTGCACACCTTTGCCACGCTCCAGCACTACCGGGATGGGGTGGTAATTGTGCGCGTTGAAGCGGTCTTCGAGTTCGATTAAGGTAGCAGAGGAAAGTGTGGTGAGGATTTCCATAATTTATTCAAGTTCTTCATAAATCATTGAGCGATCAACTTTTTCTGAAAGAGAAACTTTCAATTCCGCCATCCTCCGGCCAGCGACGGCGGAGTCGAGTATACTTTTTTCGTCAAGGTAAGCGGTAAGATAGCCAGCCAAAAAAGCATCACCAGTGCCGGCAGCTTCTTGGCGGTGGGGGAGTGAATGGGTTTCACTGCCATTGCCAACCCAATAGCCCTTATCGGTGGCAAAACAAACCTGTGAGGCGCCGATTTTCATAAAATGCTCAATGACCGCTTCAGGCGCAGGGGCATTGTCTTCGTAAAGGCGTTTCCAATCTGCGTCGCTTATTTTTATCAATGCCTTGTAGCGGCAAATTTCTGACACCGCTTTTTTGGCCTCGATGCGATCGGGGAATATTTTATTGCTGTAATTGACATCTATCGAGACCAAACACCCTGCACGTTGCGCCCGCTCTGCAGCTTGTAAAATAACGTGTTGAGACGGGTTTTTACTCAATGCAAAACAGGTCGTATGAAAAACCCCAATATTGTCAAATGACTGGAACGGAAATTGGCGGATGGAGAGCATGGAATCGGCGCCACGGTACACTTGAAGATTGGCGGCAGTGGCCGAGCGCGTTGCCAAAATCAGGGTAGTTGGGTCTTCCACTTGGGCTACACACGAAGTGTCCACGCCCGAACGATTGAGGTGATTGATGAGCACTCCCCCCATATCGTCGTTGCCTACCGTAGCGGCCAGCATCGCTTTATTGCCAAGCCGAGCCATGTTGATGGCCAAAGTGGCGGGGTTGCCGCTTGGGATTCGCTTGAAAAGCATACCCTCATCTAAGGTTTGCACAAATTCTGCGGTGATAAAATCAACCAGTAATTCTCCAGCCGAAAGTATATCAATAGTTCTACGCATAAAAGCCGTTCAGGAATTTTTCAAAGGCAAATGGGCTTTCCAATCGCGCTACTTCGTTGTGTTTCAGGCGATTGTGAGTATTCTCCTTTCTGATTAGGGAGCAATGATACGGCGAGTTTTGGACTTGCCCGACATCTCATTATATTCCATGCGACGAACTAGTGTTAAAATCGCTCAAAGGGATTGCATTTTGAGATATACCCCATTGGTCCAGCCAAAACCGTCCTGATTGGGGTACTCGCCGCCACCGCCGGGCGCATCGGGGTTTTCCACGTCGTATTTTTCCATCATTTTGCCCGTGTCGGCGTATGTTTTCTCGCCCAGACTGAGCCAGTTATGGCGGATTTTTTCGGCCAAATCGGAGTGGCCATAGTTCATCAAGCCCCTGTATGCCATCCATTGTAGCGGGGCCCAGCCGTTGGGTGCGTCCCATTGCTGGCCAGAATGTGAAAGCGTGGAGACGAGGCCACCAGGATGCAGGAATTTTTCTTCCAAAATTTTTGCCACACTGGCGGCTTGTTCGGCATCGGCTATTTGAAAAAAAAGCGGGAACACTGCTGCGAGGGTGAACGCCGCAGCGCGTTGGTTTTCAACAAAATTGAAATCAAAAAAGAAACCCTGTTTAGCATCCCAACAATGTTTCAGAATCGCGGCTTTGCGCAAACGGGCGCGATCTTTAAACACCTCCACAGGTGTGTGGTCGGGCAATTGCCGATAAGTGTGAACGAGTGTTTTTTCCAAATAATAGAGCAGGCAATTCAAATCTACGGGCAGAAAATCGCAGGTTCGGATGCTTGCGAGATTTTGTTCGTCGCTAAGCCAACGGCTGCTGAAATCCCAACCCGATTCGGCTGCGGCGCGGAGATGGCGGAATGTTTCCTCTGCTGGGCGGCTCGATTGATGCGCGGTATGTAAATCTTCAGCGTAGGCTTCGGGGCGAGGGTTTGGGTCGTCGTCCCAATAGCGGTTGAGTAGGCTTCCATCGGCTAGTTGGACGAGGCGGCGATGGGTTCTTGTACCGGCGGCTTCAGCCGCAGGAGTAAGCAGCGGGTCTCCTGCGGCTAAAGCCGCCGGTACATGCTCTCCATCCATCCAAAAATCGTATTCCTTTTCCAAAGCACGGCGATAGCGCAGGAGGATCGCTTCTCCTTTAATTTCTGCTAAAAGATTGACCATCAGCGCAAAAAAAGGCGGCTGAGAACGGCTTAAATAGTAGGTTCGGTTGCCGTTCGGGATGTGTCCGAAGGTGTCAATTTGATGTGCAAAATTGTCCACCATGTTTTGAATCACCTCGGCGCGGCCCGATACTTGCAATCCGAGCATGGTGAAATAACTGTCCCAATAATATACCTCACGGAAACGCCCGCCCGGCACGATGTAAGGGTAGGGGAGGGGGATGAGTGTTGAGTGGTTAGTGTTGAGTGTTAAGTCGGGTTCGCGCATTAATGTATCCCAGAGATTATCGAGATGCTCGCGGATAGGTTTGTTGGCGGATTGGTAGCTGGTGTCGGGTGTTTCGGGGAATTCAAAATGGGTTGCTACGAAGGATTTCAGGTCAAAACCGGGTTGGGATTTAGCCTTTTCGTAGGCCACCAAAATGTCCGCAGGGTCGGATTTGGGTGAGCAGTCGGGGAAGAATTTGGAATCGGGGAAGATACCGGAAGTTTGGATGGCTTCGTAGAGCGGGGAGAGGGTGGGGAAGTGGAAATAGGTTGGATTGTTCATTGCGTTATTAAGTCATTGCGTCATTGGTCATTGCTCGTCATTTTTTTGAGACCTCGTAGGTTTTTAAAACCTACGAGGTCTTTCGCTCGCGTCATCCTGCAGAACTTTTCGACTGCAATCTCTTAAAGAAAAACAAACCCACCACCAAAATCCCGATCGGCACGAGCGAGCAATAGAAAGCTGTTTGGCCGCCCAATTTCCCAAAAATATTACCCGTAATGATCGAACCCGTGGTGCCGCCCAGCGCAGAAAATACGATAATGAGCCCCGACATCAGTCCGTGCTTTTGCTTGGGCAAACTGCTCAAAATCAGCGAGTTGATGGTTGGGTAAATCGGTGCCAGAAACAAGCCAATGAGGGGGAAAATAAATGCCGCAATCGGCGCGTCACCCCAGCCCGTAGCGGCTCCGGCAACCGCGCCATTTGCCAACGGGATGGCCAAAAGCACCAGGGCCGCCGCGATCAAAAGACAAGAGGTAAGCGCCACATACCAACTGATTTTACGCAGCACGATACCTGCGAGCAGTCGACCCAGACCTGTTGCGATAGACAAGATTCCCGCCATTTCGATGCTCAATGAAGTGGGCAGCCGCAGTACTTCCTGATTGTAGGTGGGTAGCCAGCTCATAATGCTCTGCTCAATAAGTACATAGAAAAACGCGCACAGTACAAATACCAGCACGAGCGGCACCGCCATGAGCTGGAACATTTGCGCAAAATTGGGGGCTTCGTCCTCCGGGCTTTTGGCCGCCGACTCATCGAGCGTAGCCGAGAACAAAAGCAGAAAGGCCGCCAAAGAGAGCGCCCCAAGCAGATAATAGACGTTTAGCCAAGCCAAACTTTGTGGGTTCGCGTCATCCACGAAAGCACTGAATATGAAATAACCAGCAGTGACGCCCACCATGAAAAATGACTCGATGAAATTCATCAAGCTGATGTGCTCTTTTTCGTCTTTTGTGACAAGCCCTATGGTGCTGTACACCGACATTTTGATAAGGGCAAAACTGGTGCCTACTGCCGCAAACAGCAATTTAGTCATCCAAAAACCCGGAACGGAGGGCACAATGAAGCATACTAGGGTGACCAGCGCCAACGCTGCGAGCATGGAGTTTTTGTAACCCCATCGTGTGATGTAGGAAGAAAGCAGAAACGATACGATGGCGATACTCAGGTCTTTGAAGGCTTCCAGCACAGAGGCCGAGCCGTGCGAAACGCCGTAACTGTTCTGCACTTGCAAAATGACTGTGCCAACGCTGTTGAGCAGGATGGCAAACACAAAGTAATTAAGGAACAGAGAAGCCTTGATTTGCCAGTTTTTCATGATGCAACGCGGATCACGCGGGTTTTACTGATTTACGCGGATTGGGTGCAAGGTTTGAAAAAAAGCGCGTTTATTTTTAAGTGAACCAGTAAAACATGATTCATGCCGAATTTTTCGACATGGGTGCGTAGCACCAAAACGTCGGTAGAATTTTCGTTTTCAATCAGTTAGGAGGTGCGTAGCACCGGAACAAATACGTCTTGTGGGAGTCGAGTTTCGGTGCTACGCACCTTTTCCTCCGTTGCATTATCAATTTCTACCGACGTTTAGGGTGCTACGCACCTTAATTCCGCAAAAATGACCTGAGTCACCCCAAAAATTCGGGATGACTCAGGTTGTTTAAACTCAATTACTTCGTAAAAGCCGCAAACAAAGAATCCACCAATGCTTGTCCAATTCCGCCTTCGATCAAGCCTTTGACATCGGCTTTCCACCAAGTGGGTCGTGCAGCGGGTTCATCGTTTGCCAGGCATTTCCAGTACCAGTAGTAGCGACTGTACTTCGCGACTGAGATGGCAGAGAGCAGAAGCTTTGGATTGTCGAGCGTGGTGTTTTGAGCAAGACCGTTTTCAAATTCCGTCATAACGCTCACGAAAGCACTGAGTTGGTCGGGAGAATTGACGGGCATCGCCGAGACTTTGTCCAGGATGTCGCCCAGCACCTTGCGGTCGTTTGCGCTAAGTCTGGAAGTTTGGAGCCAAGCCTGATGGTCGTCGTAGTTGCTGACAAATCCTACGCGTTCGATTTGCTGTTGCTCGATATCTTGGATTACGATTTCAGCTTCTGTTTCTAGAAATTGGGCAGATTTGGCGGATAGAATCTTCCGTATGGCATTCATGTCATCACCAACGGCTTTGATTTCGTCTTTGGTTTTAGCAGTAAAGATGCCCTGCATCGCCAAATTGTGCAGTTGACCGAGGTTGTCCTGTGGATTGTTCGGGTTGACCAAAGGCGCTACGGGCTGCAAGTTCGCATCCGTGAACGAGATCATTTTTTTCCCAACAGAAGAGGTTTGGAAGCGGTAGAAGCCTGATTTCAGGACTTGTGGCGGCAGGCCGTTTTGAGATTCGACCCTGAAATCTGCAGTGAGCGGGAAGAGGTTGCCGTAGTCGGCGCTTACTTCGTCGCCATTGTCAAATTGAAATGCGGGAGATTGTTGTTGCAAATCAGTGGCATTGCCCCAACCGATCCAGATGCAGTTGCTGAAACTGTACATGCAGCCATTGAGGGTACTGGTGCCAAAATGGATGCGGATTCGCTCTCCTGACGGCAACGTAGGCGATACTACTTCGGTAGCGGGTTCGATGCTTGTTTTGGTGCAGGATATGATGGATGCAAAAATGGCAATGAGGGTTAGGGTGGAGAAAAATGCACGGGTTGTCATGATCTGAAAAAAGTTAGGTGAAAGAATGTAGGCAGTTATTTCGCTGCTTTGAACCTATATCGCCCCACTTTTAAAACCTTACCCTGTACCTGAAAAAAATATTATTTATTTCACGCAACGTCGCAACGTCGCAACGTCGCAACGTTTTGGTT
>JACMMM010000314.1 GCA_014379065.1 Saprospiraceae bacterium | reverse complement strand
TTTCGATATTCCGGTGGACCACCTACGCTCCGAGGCCATCTATGTACCCTACCTATCCGAGCAAGACATGTCGAGCGTCATCTTCGCCAGTCCCGATGTAGGTGGCGTGAAGCGCGCCCGCGTGTATGCCAAGCACTTCGGGCGCGAGCTCGTTATCTGCGACAAGTACCGCACAAAGGCCAACGAAGTAGCCGCCATGACCGTCATCGGCGACGTGAAAGGAGCAGACGTGATCCTGGTAGACGACCTTGTGGACACTGCTGGCACCCTTTGCAAAGCCGCAGACGCCCTCCTAGAAAAAGGCGCGAAATCGGTCCGTGCTATTTGTACGCATCCTGTTCTATCTGGAAAAGCATACGAGAATGTGGAGGCTTCTCAACTTTCTGAACTCATTGTGTGCGACACCATCCCACTGCGCCAAGCGTCGCCCAAAATTAAAGTGCTTTCCACCGCTAACCTGTTTGCCCGTGCCATCCGCAATACGGTGGAGCACAAGAGTATTGCAGCGCTATTTCACTGATTTACGATTTTGGATTTACGATTTACGATTTACGATTATTTTGATCCGAAAAAGGCACGATTCATCCCTTTTTCGGATCAAAATAATCGTAAATCGTAAATCCAAAATCGTAAATTAATATATTTTCCGCCGCTTCTTCTGTTTTTCCCGCCGCATACTAAATGTGTCTTCCGGCATGATTTGACTGCAATTACCTTCGTCCCAGTTTTCTCATAGTATGTTTTGATTTTCCTACTGCTTCCCCTTCTGGCAGTAGGATTTTTTTTAAATCCTCTCTCCTTCAAAGGGCTCCCGCTCTCATATACCTTCGGTTTGGCACTTGGCGCGACGTTCTTTTATAAACGTCGCGCCGGGTGCGGGTCGCTTTTCCAACCTTTTTTGATGCTTGCTGCTCGGACAATGTTTTTATACATTGCCAGGGGTAAAACAAAAAAACCCGGCACCTTTCAGCGCCGGGCATTCATCATTGTATGAAGTCATTCTGACTGTTCTTCAATTTCTATTTTGAAGTTTCGTCCATCATGTGCTTTTGGCCTCCAAAGCGATAAACCAAACCAACGTTTACAGAGTAATCGGCAAAAGCCGCGTCACCATTGCGGGGAATCCCGTTGGCATCATTGCCGCCTGCGATATCGGCTACACTGCGCGTACGCTTCCGATAAAGTGCATAGGGCACATTAACCGAGAAGGCAAATTTGCCGCGCTGGAAAGCAACGCCTGGCTCTGCTGAAACGATAAAGCCTGGGCGACGGAAACCATTGCTTCCACCAACCAAATCTTTTGCAGGTACGCCTTCAGCGCGCAGCCCTAATCCCACAGCAAGGCCCTTGCTAGGCAGCACCACATAGTTCATACCCACGCGAGCTACAAACTGATCTGCAACGGAATGGAATTCTGTAATCTTATCAATTTCCGTTGAATTGGCCGTAATAATACGGTTGACGGTATTGTTCGTTTCTTTTGGGTTCGACATGTAGAACCCATTGAAATACAAGGAGGCATTTTTAAACAAGGAAGTAAAACCTTGGAGTTCAAGGCTGATCCCAACGCCACCGTCGCCCAATTGAATGGATTGGTCAGCAGCTTTGACGATAGTAGAGTCCCCGCCATCAGTAGCCTTGCGTCTGTGGAATTCATCTTGAACGTTCGCATCGCCAGTTGGCAATTTTACGCCAAGCCCCACTGCCAAATTGTGGTTTATGTGCTTTTCAGGATTGAAAATCCAGTAAGAAGCCGACAACCGCGCATCACCAATGCCTTGTGCACCTGTGTGGAAACGTTTTTGTTCTGGATTGGCGGTAGTGCTGTTTCCATAGTGCTCGTACAATGAAGAGCGATCGTAGTAGATAAATGGAAGATTGGCCGAAACGCTCAGACGATTGGAAATGCCGTACGAAATTCCAAGGTCAATCGAGTGTGCATCGTTGATTACTTCGGTATGCTTTTCAAGTCGTTCTTTTTGTTCAGTGTCGCTTTTGAAATGGCGGAACGACTGGTAAAAGCGGTAGTTCGCGCCAACTTGCCACTGGCCTTTGCCCAGCAAAATCGAATTGGAAGCAGTGCCGGCGCAACCGCTCATGGGGCGAATGGCAACGCAACCTTGTGCGGAAAGTTGTTGAGAAAAAAGCAAGAGGACGAAGCCAAAGAAGAATAGGATGGGTAGTTGTTTCTGCATGACGGGAAATTTTTAAAGTGAAATAGTGCCTCAAAAGTATAGGCACATTTTATGGATCTGCTTAGAGTTCCCTTAGGATTTTGCCAAGGACAACATTCTAAGGGAACTCTAAGATGTTGGAACAGGAGGCCTTTTTATTGCGATCACAATTGAACTAAATAAAAAAGCCCGGCCTCCTTTCGGCGCCGGGTATCCATCTATCGTATGAAGACTTTCTTACTAAAATTCAAATTTTTATTTGGAAGGTGCTTCCATCGAATGATCTGATTTGTTGCCACCCAGAAGGTAAACAAAGCTAACATTGATGGAGTAATCTGCAAATGCTGCGTCGCCGTTCACGGGAGTGCCATCAGCATTGTTGCCACGAGACAAATCATAAACGCTGCGAGTGCGCTTGCGGTAGATAGAGTATGGCACACTGATCGACAACCGGGTGTTGTTAATGGAAAAGGCAAGGGTGGGTTCAACGGTTATGGTATAGCCTGGACGCCTTCTGCCATTGCTACCACCTACGGCATCATGAACTGGTACACCCTCCAATCTGCTTCCCAAACCAACCATAATGGGGGTTTTAGTTGGCAAGGCATAAGAGAACCCCGCTCTTGCCAGATATTGGTCAGTTATAGAAAGGTACCGCTGAATGGTATCAGCTGTAAGCGGCACTGTGCGTAAATGATTGCTGGTTTCCTGAGGACTGAACAGGTAGTAGCCAGAAGCATAAAATGAAAGCCCAGAAACGATTCGGTAATTCAATTGCGATTCAAGGCTGATTCCAAATCCGCCATCGCCTGGTTGTACAGCTTGGTCAACTGTCCGGATATAAGTGCTGTCTTTCCCCTTAGAGGACTTTGCATGAAATAAATCAAACTGGGATGGATTGCCAGTAGGCAGTTTAACGCCCAGGCCAGCAAGCAAAGATACTTTTTTCCTTTTGTTTGGATCAAGCACCCAGTAATAACCAGTTGCCCGGATATCGCTAAGCCCTCTTCCTTGAACGCTATACCTTTGTTGGACATCGTTATCATCGGTATAATGAACCGAAGACCGGTCATTAACAACAAAAGGAATGCTAAAGCCAATAAATGAACGAGAAGACAAACCGTAGTTCAAACCAAAGTCATAGGTATAAGACTTGATTATGACATTTGATTTCTCTTCGATTCTTTCATGTTGTTCGACATCTCCAACGAAATGGCGGAAAGAGTTGAAGTATCTAAAATTGGAAGTGAACTCAACTTGGCCTTTAGACAAGGTACTGTTCATGTTCTGAGATGAGCAGCCAGTAGACCGGACGGAGACGCAACCTTGCGCAAACGCCTGCTGATTGAAAAGCAAAAGGATGAAGCCAAAGAAGAATAGAATAGGTAGTTGTTTCTGCATGACGGGAAATTTTTAAGTGAAATAGTGCCACAAAAGTATAGGCACATTTTTTGGATCTGCTTAGAGTTCCCTTAGGATGTTGTCCTTGGCAAAATCCTAAGGGAACTTTAAGATGTTGGAACACATATAGGCCTCCCTTTGTGCCAATAAAAAAAACCCGGCCACCTTTCGGCACCGGGCAAACCATCTATCGTATGAAGTCTTTCTTACACTAATTCCTTTTTTTTCATCTTAATAGCTACAAAAGTATAGCCAAATCTACCCGGGACTGCTTAAAACGGCTTAGAGTTTGCTTAGAGCTGCGGCTCCTTACCGCAGCAGTGTCACATCCTCGCTCACCCTGCGTCGCTGCCCCCCACATTCGTACTCTAATATCCAAACGTACACATCCGATGGGGCCAGTTTGTCACCGATTTTACCGTCCCATTGGGCATTAGCCCCGGACCCTGCATACAGTTTTTGCCCCCAGCGGTCGTATACCCTGAGCGAAAGAATAACCTCCGCGCCCTCGTGGGGCACCACACGGAACACATCGTTCGCGCCGTCTCCGTTGGGCGTGAAAGCATTGGGAATGTGAATCAACGTTTCGTCGCAGACAAATACCCGGTATTCTGCCGTATCGCGACAGCCGTTGCCATCTATGACTATTAATAAAAACGTGGTGGAGGTATCTGGGCTGGCTGTAGGATCGGGGCAATTGGTGCCGGTGGGACAGCCGGGGAAGCTCAAATCGCCCAATGGAGTCCATTCGTAAGTATTATAATCATCGGGTGTTTCGATGACCACCCCTTCTCCAAGTGCAATCACCAGTGCAGAATCCTGTTCTGGCAACTGAGGGTTGGCGACTTTGTTCACCGTGACGCAGTGTGTGCTGTCACAACCCCCGCTGCCTTGAAACGTTTGGCAAAATTCTCCGGGAGCGCTTACAAACATTCCCACAAACACCTCCACCGAATCGCCGGGGCAAAACACTGCCGGTGTTCCCTGGGTTTTGTTTGGCACTACTTTCAGCTCCTGGGTGATGATACTGTCGCAGCCAGTTATTAACTTTTGAAGTTTTAGGGTGTAAATCCCAGGCACATCCGTCGTTTGGCCGAGTATCAAAACTGGATCGCCTTCACAGGTGCTGAGCGTTGGCAACTGAGTCCCAGAAGCCGGGTTTACAGCCACGGATACCGTGCCCGTACCCGTGCAACCACCTGCAAACGTGACGGTTACATTATACACTGCATTGCCCGGCGGCTGCACAACCTGTGTTTGTTGGTTGGGGTTGGTGATCCCCGGCCCGGTCCAGTTGTACACGGTGCCACCTGCCGTGGCTTCAAGGGTGGCGGGTTCACCTTGGCAAATCGTCAGATTTTGGGTTTCAATTCCGAACGAGCCTCCAAATTGTATTTCAAATTTTCGTTCGATGGTGCAATCGCCTGATTTTTCCTGCAATACCAGCGTCACCAAATCGCCGGGTTGCACATCAGGGGTGGGAGTATAAGTAGCGTTGGCGCAGGCAACACAATTCAAGCCATTAGGCGTAAGCCAAGTGTAAATATTACCGGCAATGCTGTCTGTGCTGACATTTACCGTTTGAAGATTGCAAAGCCCAATCCCTTTCGTTACGATTTGATTGCCTTCAAGTGGGAAAATATGATCAGCACAAGCGCAGTTTTCATCTGCGGGAATAAGCGCAATGAGGTCGCAAAAAGCCGAAGCGGGCAGGTTGCTAAGGTCGCCAGAAATGGGCAGCACCCCGCTAGGCAGGATGCTTGTGTTGGTTAGTTTTACCTCTGCCACCTGCGGTTCTCCAGCATCAATTTGACCATTGCCGTTTAGGTCGTGATAAAGTTGCACTACAGGGTCAGTGGCGGTTGTATTGCCTGCATTTTCAAGGACGGCACTAAAGGTGGTTTGTCCGCCCAGCGTGTTCAACTCAAAGTTATTCAGTTGAAGTTCAGGGTTTTGCGCATTGAGGTTGAGCAGAGATTCACCCGTAGCGACATAAATACTGCAGAATTGGTTGCTCGACGAACAAAAGGCCTGCGTCTTCTCCCGTGTCTGCAAAATCACAAATTTGTCGGCACAGCCAGCGGGGTCGTCGTACTTGATTTTAAACGTGAACCCGAGCACACTGCCCGCCCCAAGATTGGTCGGCAAAGGCAATTGCAACTGTTGGCCGGACACGAGGGGCGGCCCAGTGGGCGCATTCGTGCCAGCGATGTAAGAGCCAGCCACAAACGAAGTGCCTGCAGGAAGCAGGATATAAATGCTGTCGCCCGACATCGCAATGTCATTCAGCGCAATACTGGCCGAAAGCTCTACCTCCTGTCCACAGCCCGCCGCGGCAGGCGGGTTTGTAAATTGCAAATTAGAAACCGCCGTGTACGTCGGCTCTACACCTTCGATGCCAATCGGCAAACCCGGTTTTCGCAGGATGTTAGAGTTGATACCACAAGCCTGCACGGATTCCGCACCATAAATCGGCTGGGAATTGGCCACCACGCCGCATTCGGCAATGACTTTGAAGCGGATGCGCAGCGCGTTGAGGGGGTCTTGATCTGCGGACACGAGACCGTTTTGCGCCAGCAAATTGGACGAGGCTTGGGGGTCGAATTGCCACACATTGCCGGGCAATAGCACCGGGTCAGACATATTCACAAAAGCCCCACCTGCGGGATAAGAGAGTTGCGCCGAACCTGGTTGGATGCGCATGCCAGGTGGTAGTTTGATGCTCGGAACAATGTTGTAGGCCGTGCCGTCATTGGCATTCGAAATTTCAAATTCAAAATACCCGGATGGCTCGCACATCGGCACGGAGGGCGGCTGATTCACGATGACCAATTCCAATTCCGGGGGCTGCGGACGGAGTTCAACCGTTTTGGTAAAACTGCCGCAAGCTTCGGCGTTGGCATTGAACACTGGCGAACAGTCCCAACCAAAATGGAAGGTGACGGTGACTGGGCGGCAACTAAGGTTTCGCGCGGTAAACCGCAAGGCGGGTTGCGCAAAACTCAGCAGCTCGCCAAATTGATACACCCCGCCCACTTGTGGCACAGGTGTTTGTCCAGGCATGAACAGCAGTTGCACATCCGCTAAATCGCCGTCCGATTCGATGGTTAGCCAGGCATTGGGCGCCCCCACGGCAGCGTTGTTGCGCAGAAAGAAGTTGAGCAGCACATCATCTGTAGGAAGGTACAGGATATTGCTTTGCGTGAAAATCTCGAGTTTAGGGCTGCCACTCTGGTAACCGTTCGGGTTTGCGATGAAGTAGGTGTCTTCGACGGGGTCGTGAAAACACATGTTGGCATATTTCAAGCCAAGGCCGCCGCCCAGCATCTCCCGAAGCTCTGCGACGTGCTGGGCGACATGTATCTCGAAAGCCAGTTTGAGCCC
>JACMMM010000313.1 GCA_014379065.1 Saprospiraceae bacterium | reverse complement strand
GTACGACCTTGGCAGGCGCCAATGTGGTCGTTGGACCGCAGGGAAATTCCCAGCCTATAGAAATTGTTCAGTCCTATCAAGCCATCAACTACGTCATTTGCGTAGAGGGCATCTTCCCTTCGAGGAACTAAATCCGCTCGTTTCTCTATCCAAAACATTCATTTTCAAAAAAATAACCATCAATATGGAAGGTACAATAGGAACCATCATGATGTTTGCGGGCAACTTCGCGCCCAAAAACTGGGCATACTGCGCCGGGCAACTTTTGAACATCGCTTCTAACACAGCACTCTTTTCAATACTTGGCACCACCTACGGTGGGGACGGCCGGGTCACGTTTGGCCTGCCCGATTTGCAGGGACGGGTAGCAGTGGGCGCAGGCCAGGGCCCCGGCCTTTCCGATTATGGATTGGGACAAGTCGGCGGCGCAGAGAACACCACGATGAACGTGGCCGAAATGGCTACGCACACGCACACGGCGGGCGCAGTCACGATCCCGCTCAGCAACAGCGCGGCTACGCTCATGGATGCAAGCAATAATATCCTGGGCACGCCGACCTCAGATACCTATGCCACGCCCGGCACGTCGCCTGCGGTCAACTATGGCAGCTTCAGCGCCGCCGTGGGGCTCCAGGGCGGATCGCAGCCGTTCTCTATCCTACAGCCCTACGAGTGCGTCGCCTTTGTGATCTGCCAGTATGGGTTTTTCCCAGCACGCAACTAGTACTAGGGCAAACACAATTCTTTCATCAAAAAAATTATCCAACAATATGGAAGGTACAATAGCAACCATCATGCTTTTTGCAGGAAACTTTGCGCCCAAATACTGGGCATACTGTAGTGGGCAAATTTTGCCAATAGCTCAAAATCAAGCGCTGTTCTCCCTGTTGGGCACCACTTACGGGGGCAATGGCGTAACCACGTTCGCACTGCCCGACCTTCAGGGCCGCGTGGCAGTTGGCTCGGGGCAAGGCTCGGGCCGGTCAAACTTCGTCTTGGGCCAAAAGGCTGGCACACAGAGCGTGACGCTCACCGTTTCAAACTTGGCAGCGCATACGCACCCTACTACGGCATCTTTGGTCGCCACAAGCACCGCGCCGAACACGGACGAAGGTCCAAACAACATTCTTGCAGGCACGAACATGTATGGTACGGGCGCAAACGGAACGCTTGGAGGCGTGACCGAACAGCCTACGGGAATGACTGGTTCGAATGCACCAGTCAACATCCAACAGCCATACCTCGGCATGAATTATGTCATTTGCATTAACGGAATATTTCCTTCGCGCAATTAACAAACGGGCATAAAGAGTCGGCGGGTTTCCAGTTTGCCGGGGTTCGCCGACCTGTTTTTTAGCCACTAATTGCACCGATTCTCACTAAATAATGTCAAAAAAGCATTTGATTCGTGAAAATTTGTGTAATTAGTGGCTAGCCTAACTAGATACGAAAATTTAAGTTTTTGAAAATTCAATTCTCTTCCGCTACCATGGAATCTCCTACATCTTCCCTCCGTGCCGAAGCTCAAATTAACCAGGCTAACGCTTGGTGGGATGGCCTCACCGATGCATGGAAACAAGCGTTTAACGAAGTAGCCTTGCGCAGGAGCAGTACCGATCCGCTCGGCGAAGAAATGCTGTTGACCGTTTTCACCTCCCCCAACCATCGTTTCGCCGGGCCAACCGCCCCCTTCCCGAATATGTCTTTTGAACTGGAAGACATCTCTGGTCTTGTCGGGGTTCCAAACATGGAATTGGTGGTGGTAATCCATCATAAACTAAGCCACATCCGCGAAGCATCGAGCTTTGCAAATATGCGCTCCCTCTTTATTCACAACAACCAGATTGCGTCGCTTGAAGGTCTGGAAGGATTGGCCCAATTGAAGGAGATTTATTGCAATGTAAATCAGATAGATTCGCTAAAACCTTTGGAGGGGCTTACCAACTTGCACACGCTGTATTGCAATTACAACCTGATCTCCAATTTAGACGGCATCGGTGAGCAACACGCTGACACGCTGGAAAATTTTTACTGCATGCCGAACCCAAACTTGAAAGAATCGGTAGCCATGCGCTTCGAGCGTGAGGTGGGCATTCGTTGCAAAAAAGCGTAATTTTATGAATCTCTCTTCCGCATACCTCACGGTGCCCGGCTTGCTCAAGCCAATGGAACTTGACATGATAAACCGTGTGCTTTCCTCAGCGCATTTTGAAGACGGCACCGCCACGGCTACCGACGCAGCTAAATCGGTGAAACGCAACCTCCAACTGCCCAAAACAGGCAGCCTGGAAAAACAACAGACGGATGCGATCGTGATGAACGCCATTATTCAAAGTCCGTTGATACAGGCTGCACTGATGCCCACCCGGGTGCTGCCACCCATCATCAGCAAGTATGAACCGGGCATGCATTATGGGATGCATGTGGACAGCCCTATCATGGGTGACCCACAAGTCGGGGTTATCCGCACAGATATTGCCATGACGATTTTTCTGTCAGAGCCAAGCAGTTACGAGGGTGGTGAGCTCGCGATTTTCACGCAAGCCAATGAGCAACGCTACAAACTAAATCCCGGCGATGCGATCATTTACCCCACTACGCAGGTTCACGGGGTGTTGCCTGTGACTTCGGGAATCCGGCTTGCAGCTGTGACCTGGATGCAATGCGCGGTGCGCAACGCCCAGCAGCGCGAAATGCTTTTTCATCTTAAAACAGCGCAAGCGGTCTTAGAAAAACAAAACCCACAGGGGGAAGAAAATTTGCTTTTGCTACAAGTGTACAGCAACTTGATTCGGATGTGGGCGGAGATGTGAGCGCTTTCACAGTCCTTATCTTCTTTCCAACTGTTTCAAAAACCAATCCCTTTCCGCGAGGGGATTGGTTTTTTGTACCAGTTCGCGGAAGGTTTCTTTTTGCGTTTTGGAGAAAATATTGATCTGCAGGAGCTTTTTCATCAGGCTGATCATGTTTTTGTAGGAGGCTTTACGCGTGGCATCGAGCGCCGCTTTGCGTTGGAGATAGGTGCGCGTACTTTCTAGTAAAGACTCAAAAGCATCATACTCATCTGTTTCATAATATATTTTGAGGAGCATTGTTTTGGCTATAATATTGAAAAGCATATCGTCATATTCAAACTGCGTAAGCAGTTGTTGCGCATGGGCATAATCCCCTTTTTCAAAAAACACCCTTGACTGATTGAAATTGACGATGCTATTGCGCTCTTTTTCTTCGAGGTAATGCTGGAATTTTTCAATAAACTGTTCTGCCCAGTCAAACTCTCCAATTTTCAAAGCAAAAGCGACCGCATTTCCAAAAGTGTAACGTGTTATTACGTTGTTCTCCATTACATTATTTTCCAGTAGTATGCCATTTTC
>JACMMM010000312.1 GCA_014379065.1 Saprospiraceae bacterium | reverse complement strand
CGAAACAAATGTGCTATGTCAGATTCATATCGTGAAAAAATGCTCGGATTTTAATGCGTCTGCCCTGCCCCTCACGGGGTTTGGAATTTTCAGGGACGATAATGTCTATAAACAGGGATTCCCTACGGGAAATATGACTTATCAATGCTCTGTTCTAAAGGGATTGCATGTTTATGCGCAGCAGAAGAGCAGCGGTATAGCGGCTGTATTACAATTATAGAGCAAAGTCACCCAACACTCAAGTTCCCGCCCGCCTTTCGAAATGCCTTGTATGCTCCCTTGCCAAATTTTGAGCCGTTAAAAACCATCGTTGGAGCGCGTTCTTTTTGCTCCTCGGCGAACAATGCATTGAATTCACAGCACTTTTCAGAGCAGCATCCGGCGTATTTTTCGCGGCAATCACCGCATTGGATGAACAGGATATGGCAATAGAGATTGGGGCAGTTTGTGTGCGCGTCGGAAGGCTGTCCGCATTGGTGGCAATGGGCGATCACGTCGGGGCTTATGCGTTCGCCGAGGCGTTCGTCAAAGACAAAATTTTTGCCTAAAAACTTGTTTTTCAATCCTTTGTCCCGAACCTGCCGGTCGTATTCGATGATACCGCCTTCGAGTTGGAACACGTTTTCAAAGCCGTTGTGCTTCATAAATGCGCTTGCTTTTTCACAGCGTATTCCCCCCGTACAGTACATCAAAATCTTTTTGTCGCGTTGTTCGGCGAGCATCTCTGCCACCATGGGCAGTTCTTCGCGAAAGGTGGCGGCGTCGGGCGTGATGGCGTTTTCAAAATGCCCTACTTCGCTCTCGTAGTGATTGCGCATGTCCACTACGATAACATCGGGTTCTTCGCTAACGCGGTTCCATTCCTCGGCGTTCAGGTGGGTGCCCGTTTTGGAAGGATCGAACGTAGGGTCTGTCAAGCCATCGGCCACAATTTTTTCTTTGACCTTGATGGTCAGCGCAAAAAAAGATCTGCCTTCGGCTTCCACAGCCACGTTAAGTCGCATCCCCTGGAACATTTCGTAACCATTCATCAGGGTTTTGAACTTTTCAAAATTTTCTTCCGGAACAGAAATTTGTGCATTCACGCCCTCATGGGCCAAATAGGTGCGCCCGCGTACGCCCAAAGCATCCCACCATTGGTACAACTCGTCGCGAAATGACGGTGGATCAGCGATATGGGCATATTTGTAAAACGAAAGCGTCACCCTTTTAACCGTATCTTTTTGGAGCAATTCCTTCAATTCGCGGCGGTTGACGCGGTTGTGCAGCGCTTTTTTGGCCCGACGCAATGGGAGCTCAGCATTTTGAAGCGGAGCAATAATAGATTTCTCAATCATGGCAGCAATAAAGCACAAATTTCCGACGCCAAAGCGAGAGCCGCAACTATTTTATCCTCCAAATTTATTCTGCGGGAACTTCTTGGGGTGAAATTCAAGTTTAAGCCGCCGTTAATTTTCTACGAACCATAACGATAGGTTGCCAAAAAACCCTCACTTTTGGGGCGTTGTTTCTCAATCTCGCCTCCCTGAATTTTCTAACGTCATAAATTTTTTGACCCATGGAATGGAGAAGGCTCAACGGCCAACGCATAGACAAAACCCTGCTCACGGCGGTGGAAGATACTATCCGCCGAGAACATGCAGAGGGTTACAAACTGAAAGTTTGTATCGGAACCGATTCTCAAGTAATTGGCAATGAAGTCCATTTTGCCACCGTAATCGTGTTTCTGCGCGAAAAGCGTGGCGGATTCATGTTTATTTCCAATGATAGAAGCCAGCGAAAAATGACCATCCGCGAACGGATGATCCTCGAGGTTGGGCGCTCGGTAGAGGTCGCCTACATCCTTTGCGAACTGCTTGACCGCTACGACGTGGCGCTCGAAGTTCACGCTGATATCAACACCGATCCATCGTTCGAGAGCAACACTGCGCTCAAAGAAGCAATGGGCTACATACTCAGCATGGGCTTTGTGTTCAAGGCAAAGCCGGATGCCTTTGCCTCATCTTCTTGCGCGGACAAGGTGATTTGAAATAGTTGAGGGTTGAGAGGTTTAGGGTTTAGGGCGTTGAGATATTCACTCAACGCCCTAAACCCTAAACCTCTCAACCCTCAACTATTTCAACTTTTACTTACTTTCCAAGCTTGAACGTAGCCGACCCCAACAGGCCTCTGTCGCAATATATACCGACCACGTAGTTGCCAGGTTTAAGCCGCTCATCAAATTTGTGGATAAAATTGACACGCTGCACAGTAGTCAGATTTACATCCTTGGTCTCTTGTGCGGTGATGTCAACCGGCCCTGCGGGGGCGTTGATTGTGACTTTTACCGGCGCTTTGCTTACGATTGGAACGGCATTGTCGTTCGTCATAGCCATGTAGAGCTTTTGCTCACCTTGGTAGGCTTCTGGTACATTGGAAAGGTCGAAACTGACAAAAATTTCACGCGCTTTTTTGGCGCGGGTGGTGAGCTTGTCGCCGCGCCGTTCGCACTGCACGGAGAATGAAGTGGCTTTAAAAGTGGCCGACTGCGTCTTTTTTATCTGCGATTCCAGTTGTTTGGCAAGGTCTTGCACCTGCCCTGTAAGATCGGTGTTGGCGCCTTTAAGTTGAGCGTTGTCTGCCGTGAGTTGTTCGACTTGAGCCCTCAACTGCTCGTTTTCAAGGCGTAAGCCAGTGATGATGGTCTCCATTTCGATTTTGGTTTTTTTCAATTCTGCTACCTGAGTACGGAGATTCTCAAGGTCTTTGACCGTGGATGCCTTGATCTGACGGATGACGACTTCCTTTTCTTGTACTTGTTGGGCGGAAGAAGCCACGCGCCCTTGCAGGCTTTCGTTTTCTGTGCGCAAGACCGAGTAGGCATTGGTCATGCTGTCGAGCGAGGTAGTAATTTGGACTTTTTCGGCTTCCAAAGTCATGCGCTCTTTTTCCAACTTTTCGTTTTCGGCAAGGTAGTTTTTTGATTTTTGCCAAAAGAAAAAACCCAGTCCGGCAGCCAATAGCAGCAGCACGGTGACCACTATGGCATAGGTGCGGGAGTTTTGATTGTCACTCATAGTTAAAGTCTGTTTTAGAATTTAGATGTTTGATTTATTAATGAGCGCGAAATGACTTTGGGCGAAAGATAGATTGAGCTTATGAATTTTTAATTTTCAAGATTATCTAAAGTTTTAGGCTGGCAATCAATTGTCCAAATTCCAAGGTCCAATGCCCAAAGTCTATTTCACTTTTGCCTCATGTTTTTCAATGGCCTTTGGGTCGTATTTGACGTGGAGATTTATCCACATTAGTCGGGAAATACGAAAGATATATACGAAGTTGACAACCATAAACACTCCCAACAAACTGAAAGCCACCGTTTGACTCCAGCCTAAAAACCAATGGAAAAACGCAATAAAAAGCAGACAAAACCAGCCGGTCCAGATGTACGAAATAAACATAGAGCCATAGTAGTAACCGGGCTCAGGAAAATAGTTTAAGTCGCACTTGGGGCATCGCTTGAGCATATCGAAGGACTTGGTAAACGACCAACTCCCGGTCTCGAACATCTCACCTTCTTGGCAGCGCGGGCATTTGAGATGAAAAATGCTGTATGGTTTGGATCCTTTTTTTAGAATTGACATTGTTGGACGTTGGATGCTGGACGTTGGATATTTGACTTTGGACATTAGATACTGGACTTTGGGGGCTAAATCCCCAGCGCTGGTAGTCCAATGTCCAATGTCCAATATCCAACATCAATTTAGAGCGCAAAGGTGACTACTCTATGCGATAGTATTCTCAACTTTGCTCTTGAAAATTAAAGTGCAAGTTCCACTCCAGATTCCATCTGCCAAATTGTGGCGTTGGAAGCTCTCTGAGAGATAATGGTTAAAAATGACCACCGACGAAATCCTCCTACGCCTCCGGGAACAAGACCGAGCCGCGCAAAAATGGCTATACGAACGGTATTCGCCGCTCATGTTTAGCGTTTGCAAACGCTATTTGCGGTCGCGCGAGGACGCTGAAGAGGCTTTGGTGAGCGGATTTTTCAAGGTGTTCTCGCAAATTGACAGTTATTCTGGCGCGGGCAGTTTTGAAGGTTGGATGCGGCGTATCATGGTGAACGAATGTCTCATGGCGCTGCGCAAAATACAACCCTTGACTTTTCCTGGAGACGAGGCGCAAATCCCTGACTATCCCGATAGTTTCAACATTGAAGCCGATATTTCTGCCCGCGAAATACTTGAATTGTTAGACCATTTGCCGCCTGGATACCGCACGGTTTTTAACCTTTACGTACTAGAGGGCTTCAAGCATATCGAAATCGCCGACGCGCTCGGCATCAGCATCAACACCAGCAAAAGCCAGCTGATACTCGCCAAAGAAAAACTCCGCAAAATTTTGAGTGCCAAAGGGTATTAAGGACGTTGGACATTGGACGTTGGACATTGGACGTTGGACATTGGATATTAGACGTTGGATGGGGAAAGCACTTGTTTTTTAGGATTAATTCCTTTAATTTTGATTACTCATAAAAACAATTGCAAAATGAAACACAATTTTAGAGAACTTCAAATCTGGAAAGTTGGGATTGACATCGCGGTGAACACTTACCAACATTTGCAGCAAATAGAGGCTGACAATTGGATCGCAGAATTACATTCAGAGCAAAGGCGCATTCGCGCTTTCCGAGATAAAATTGACGCCCAAATACCTCGATAATCCCTTACGATTGAACAGTCCAACGTCCAAAGTCCACCATCCATCAATGCCAGACATTTTTGACTTCTTCAAAGAAAACGAGGACAAACTCCACGAACGGCCTTCCGAAAAGGTGTGGCAAAAATTGGAGCAAAAACTCGAACGCACCCGCCGCCCCAAGCGACGCGGCATCCGTTTTTTGCAGCTTTGGGTCGTGGCGCTTATGATCCTTGTTTTGATCATGGCTGCTGTGTTGGTTTGGCATTATTCGCATCGTTGAAGCAACGCAAAACACCCAAATGCCGCCAATATTGGCAGTCAAGAATTACGGCAATATTCTGTGCCTTTCTTCAATGATAGGTTGCGTTCTAAACACCATTCAAAACAAAATTTCATGAAAAAATTTCTCCACCTGCCTTTTTTGCTGCTCTCTTTTGCAGGCTTTTCGCAAGACCTCAAAGACCCGCTTGATATGCCTCCACCCCATGTCATCGTACAGACTGGAATCGGGTTGCAATGGTTTGGAGAGACCTACAAACTTTATACGCTTAGTGCCGAAAAACCCTTCGGTCATTTTTGGCATTTGGGCCTGCAGGGAACGTTCTACTTAAAAAACGACCCAGATTACTTTTACTACTCGAGTCGGTTTTTGGATGGTTTTGAAATGGGCGGCTTTGCCAAATATTTCCTGCATGGGCGTTTTTCTGGACGCAAAAGCGGGCTTTATCTGGGGCCTGAGCTCCGTTTTGGTGCGCGGAAGTTTCAAATCTCCTTCGACAACTTTTTTCCACCACCCCCGCAGCCCAATTACCAAACTTATAAAGAGCGCGTCACAAAAATTATGTTGCGATGGGGAATACAGTGGCAATTCGGTCACGCCACGCTTGAAGTGGCTGCACCCTTTGGGGCGGAGTTCTACAAACCGTCAGAGTTGATTGGCGTTGGTTATAGCAAGGATGTTCAATTTGTCATGCTGCCTACCTTACAGTTGGGGGTTGCGTTTTGAAGATTCCATGCCTTTAATGAAAAAAATTTCTTGATGGATGAGCAATTCAATTTCCACATCAAATTTGGAAAAACCAATTTCACTCGGTTTGAATTAGACTTTCAGCTGCCAAAACGCCCTTTAAATATTTTGTTTTTGAAAAACAGAGCCGCGCAAGTTGGCCCAATTATTGAAAGCCGAAACATTAAATAATTGGGCAAGGGTTGCTAATCTCAAACCAAGCCCCCTATGTTTGCAGCATGAAATCTAACAAAATTCAGTTTACCCAGTGTTGTTGTTGCTGTCCGTGCCGGATCTTCCGAAGCGGCTGCAATGCATTCTTGGCGAACTAATTTTTAGGATCTAAACGTTCGACAAAAAAGACATTCAGCATACAACGCCCTTCGGATACAACCCCGGAGGGCGTTTCTTTTTTACTCCATCAAGGCCTAAAAATTTATAATCAGGTATGTTTTTCTCTTCTGTTCTGTTCGCCACTTGTTGTTGCTGTTGCTGTCCGACCTCGGTCTTCCGAAGCGGTTGCGATGCTGTGCAGGCGAACAGGTGTTGAAAAGCACCCATTCAAACTTGCAGAACTTAGCACAAGCGCCCTTCGGTTTTTACCACCGAGGGGCGTTTTGCTTTTTACTTCCAAGAAGTGACACTTTTTTAAAAAGTGTCACTTCTACAACACAAACCCGTTGCTCATGGATTTTTCAAAAAATACGCTTG
>JACMMM010000311.1 GCA_014379065.1 Saprospiraceae bacterium | reverse complement strand
GTCAAAGTCTGTCACCTTCATTAATTACCAAAAAGCAATGCGTTGAAGCGGCAAAGTATTTCTCATTTTAAAATTTTGAAAATGAACCCTGCCCTACGCATCGTATTGTTTGTCAACCTATTGCTCATCATTTTGGCTTGCAGTGAAGCGTCTCAGCCAAAATCCCCTGATGCCAGTTTGAGCCCCCCACCTACAATGGGTATGGTCGAAATATTCGACTCAACCATTCCACAGAAACTCCCGTTGTTGCGGGGAGCATGGAAGGGCATCGGACCGGATCGAGGGCGGTCTTTTTTGTGGACGGTGACCAATGGCAGGCTGGAAGGAACCTATTCGGCCAATAAAAAAGTAAAGGAGGATTACACCAAGATGTTCCGATTTTGGATTGAAGGTGGCGCAATTTGCTGTTTTCCAGGCACCTATGGCGGCAAATGCGGCACACCCGATGGAACTTACGTTCTGACCGAACAAACTGATTCCAGTTATACTTTTGTGTCAGATCGCCGCCCCGTTCCCAAAACGGTTTCCACACTGAAATTCTCTTTTGTTGGGCAAAACCAGATGGCGTTCCAGTGGAAGCACGATTACGGAGATTATCCTGATAGAAATATCGTCCGCCATTTTCAGAAAAGTTGATAAACGAAAGTGCCGACTAATTATCACTACTGCATTTTCACGTGAGAGCGGTTTTACGATTTACGATTGCTACGATTCCAATTCCAAGCATGGCCCACGATCATAGCAATCGTAAATCTAAAATCCAAAATCGTCTCACTCCTCTCCCAAAAACGGATACCGATAATCCGTCGGCGGCACCATGTTCTCCTTCATCGTGCGTGGCGAGAGCCAGCGATAGAGATTGATCATCGAACCCGCTTTGTCGTTGGTGCCGGAAGCGCGGCCTCCGCCAAAAGGTTGTTGACCGACTACTGCGCCTGTGGGTTTGTCGTTGATGTAATAATTGCCCGCAGCGTGTCGGAGTTTGTCGTTGGCGAGCGCGAGCGCTGCGCGGTCGTTGGCAAAAATCGCCCCCGTCAGCGCATAAGGCGAAGTCGAATTCAATAGGTCGAGGGTTTTGGAAAAGTCCTTGTCCTCGTACACATAGATGGTCAACACCGGGCCAAAGATTTCCTCGCACATCGTGACATACATCGGATCCGAAACCTCCAGCACCGTCGGCTCGATGAAGTATCCTTTCGATTTGTCAAAATTCCCGCCAGCAATCACTTTCACCTTGTCCGACTTCTTCGCTTCGACGATGTAGTTTGAAATCTTGTCAAACGCCTTTTCGTCAATCACGGCGTTGACAAAGTTGCGGAAATCCTCCGTTGTGCCCATTTGCATACTTTTCAAATCGGCCACGAGATGGTCGCGCACTTCGTTCCAGATGCTTTTGGGAACGTACGCCCGCGAGGCAGCAGAACACTTCTGCCCCTGATATTCAAACGCGCCCCTGCCCAGTGCTACTGCCACTGCTTTCGGATTGGCGGAGTTGTGTACCATAACAAAGTCTTTACCGCCTGTTTCGCCCACGATGCGCGGATAAGAATGGTAATTGGCAATGTTTTCGCCAATCGTCTTCCAAATCTGCTGAAAAACCCCTGTGCTGCCCGTGAAGTGAATCCCCGCAAAACTGGGGTGCTTTAACACCACTTCACCCATGACAGGTCCACTCACGTACACGAGATTTATCACACCCGCAGGCAATCCGGCTTCTTCCAGAATTTCCATGATGACCGAAGCGGAGTAAATCTGCGACTCTGCGGGTTTCCACACGGCCACATTGCCGAGCATGGCCGGAGCTGTGGGCAGGTTACCAGCGATAGCCGTAAAATTGAATGGCGTGAGTGCAAATACAAAGCCTTCAAGCGGTCGCCAGTCCGTGCGGTTCCACACGTTGCGGGTGCTGAGCGGCTGCTGCTTGTAGATTTCCTGCATAAAATACACATTGTACCGCCAGAAATCGGCCAATTCGCAGATGCAGTCAATCTCGGCCTGATAGGCGTTTTTGCTTTGGCAAAGCATGGTGGCCGCGCTCATCTTGGCGCGGTATGGCCCGGTGAGCAAGTCGGCGGCACGGAGGAAAATGGCTGCGCGTTCCTGCCAGGGCATGGCTTCCCAAGCTGGTTTGGCAGCGAGGGCCGCATCAATGGCGGCCTGCACATGTTTTGCATTCCCTTTTGAATATTGCCCCAAGACATGATTGCGCTCGTGCGGCGGGTGCATGGCCTTCTTTTCTTCGGAGAAGACGTGTTTGCCACCAATGTACATGGGCACGTCTTTCTGCTCGGCTTTTGCCTCGGCAAGGGCTTTTTTCAGGGCGATTTTTTCGGGAGAACCGGGGGCGTAGTTCCAGATGGGTTCATTGACGGGGGGTGGGACGGTGAATATGGCGTCAGTCATGGATGGGTGGTTATGTGTGGAAAGGGTGATTTGGGGATTTGGGGGGCTTCGCTCGTTGATTTGTGGTGGGGGAATAACCCGCCTTCATTAAAACTACGGCGGGTAAAAAAGTGTGCAAAGGTAAGTCGAGCTGGGTGGCATCTATATCCAATGAGTCCCAGAATTGATACAGATTTGATAAATTTTAAAAAGTGGCCAAATCCCAGCACACTCATAAGACCAACGCTCCGCAAAAAAAGTTGTAGCTAAGCGTTTTGTCCTTTTACTTTGTGGGAAAAATACGCCGAGATATGAATTTCGCTATCCCTGCTTATGAGGAGATTGCTGTCGTGCTGGCAGACCTCGACCCGCAGAAGATCGTTCAGCTGCGCCCCTCAGAGTCGGCGCAAGCGCGGCTTCGCCATTTGCTGGACAAAAGCAGAGAAGGTCAAATCACCGCTGAAGAAATGCAGGAATTAGATCGCATTTTGGCACTGGATCACCTGATCTCTCTGGCCAAAGCGCATGCTTACCGTCAATTGAATGCATGAGCCGTTACATCCCTGATACCATCCGCCAACTGGTTGCTCAACGAGCGAAGGATCTCAATGCACCTGACCGCATAATTTTGAGGCAGGCACTCGTAGAAGCAGGGCTCTATCCTTGATTCGAGCATTAAGCAACCATCCTCCGTCGATATCCAATAAAACCGGACTGCGGTTGGTATGGGCGACGCTAGTGGTCGCCCGAGTCGTGGTCACCCAAATCGCGTTGCCCTTTCTTTCTCTTCCTTCCCGATTCAACATTGCACAGCCATGACCGGGCGACCACAAGGGTCGCCCTTACCAAAGCATTCATGGACACCGTCGGTCGTCCCTCCCTCCTTCACCCCGCCTTAGCCTTCGGCGGCGGGTTGCTTGCTGCCTCGCAGGCTGCGCTGCCCGTGCTCAATAGATGGCGCGGAAAGGCCAACCACCTCATTGGGGGGACGAAGCGAGGCGGAAGCCGCAATAGCCGTACAGACCCTGCGGTGTGTTGTAGCTGCGGTCTGC
>JACMMM010000310.1 GCA_014379065.1 Saprospiraceae bacterium | reverse complement strand
TTCGACGGACTCAAAACGCGCGCGGGTTTTGTCTAAAGCAGTGTCTACACGAATACAGGCGAGATCGGAATAAATGTTGCTTTTGCGTTTGGAACATGGCAATAAGAGCAATTCCGCATCCAGGCGGCTTATTTGCCCGGTTTGGGTTACGGTATATTCACCAAAAATAAGCGGCTGCTGTACCAGCCGGCCTTTGACATCCAGTTTGAGCAGAAAAGGCGAGCGTTTTTCGCTGCCAAAATCTGCTGCCCCGTAAACATACACCATCCCTTCGCTCAGCAACATTTTTGCGCTTACAATAGGCAGATCGTCGAGCAATTTGTCCTTGATCTTGGGTTCCAGCACTTTTGCTCCGGTATAATCCGTGACCATGAACCACAATCGCTCGTTGCGAATGCCAATTACGATAATCTGGTTGGCAGCATGGTTCACGATGATATCTTCAATCTGGAGGCTGTATGTAGATTCGCCCAGTTCCCGGTCCCATACTTTGTCGCCTTTAGGGTCGCGGCAGCGCAGCCAGGCTTTTAAGACTTTGCTTTCGCCAGACTTTTGCTCGCTCACGCCACCCGTCACAATCAAACCATTGGGTAACTCCGCCACCGCTGTGGCGCGGTCGTCCATATCATTGGTTCCGAAGGGTTTGCTGAATATTTTTCTGCCACTTTTATCAATTTTCACCAGCCATGCATCGCGGCCCCGGCCGTTCCGGGAGTCTGTTTCGCCAACAGCTATCAGGCCGCCATCTACACAGTCGGTAGCATCGTACATGATCTGGTCGCCTTTGACCTTAATGCTTATCTCTTTGAGTTTACCGGGAGATTGGGCTAGCAAACTCGTGAAAGCAAAAAGGCAGCAGGGCAACAAGTATAAACGCATAAACAAACAAAGTTTTAACCAACTGATACGGCGCAAGATAGGAGTTTAATCACCGAACAATCAACACGTTACCCCAGACAAACTCGTCTTCCCCTCTCAGGTTTAGGAGGTAATAATATGTACCGGCAGGCAACGGCTTATTGTTGTATGTACCGGCCCAATCATTTAAATAAGGCTTGGCGTCAAAGACTTTTTGCCCCCAGCGGTTGAAAATTACGATGCTGTTGTCAGGGTATTGATCCAGATAGTCAAAGATTAGCGTCTCGTTTTTCCCATCCCCATCTGGGGTTATAGCCACCGTCTCTCCAATGTCATCCTTCGGCTCTAGTAGCAGAATTTGAACGATTGCCTCGTCGCAAAAATTGGGGCACAGCGCGTTACAAATCTCATAGATGGCTTGGGCCGCTCCTGTGAATCCCAGCGAGGGTTCAAAACTCAGCGTTCCGTTTGTTGCCAGCGACCAATCGCCATTCAAATCGGATGTTTTTAGCCGCAGGTCGTAACCGGGAAGCTGCGAAATGGAATCATTGAGCAACAAGCGCAATTGAACCGCTTGTCCTTTCAGGACCAGGGTGTCGTCGGGGTATAGCACCGGCATTTCATTGCTGTAGAATACCGTAAGGGTATCCGTTGCCGGGCCGGGGCAGGGTGCGTTGCTGACTGACCAGACAAAGCGGTTGTCGCCGAAAACCAGATCTTTTGCCAAGGTATTTGCCTGACTGCTTTGAGAGATATTGGCACTGCCAAGCGAAATCCATTGGCCGGAGCCGGAAGCCGGAGGTGTATTTCCGTGTAAGGAGATGGTATCTGCACAGGCAATTATTTCATTTGTTGCAGCAGATATGGCTTGGGGTGGGGTGCGAACTTCGACCGTGACGGATGCAGTATTGGGGCAATCATTGGTAATGAAGCCAACTACCGTATAGGTGCTCGTTTGACTTGGCACAACGATAATATTATTGATATTGGCCCCCGTGTTCCAATTGAAGTTAGTAGCGTTGCCCGTTGTCTTCAGGTGCGCTGTGTCGCCGACGCACAAGGCTGCAACAGACTGGATGTCAATATTTGGAACAGCCTTCCCAAAAATCGTTTTTGTCACCGTTGCCGAACAGCCGGACGCATCGGTCACCGTGACCTGGTATATATCTGTACCGGGATTTGGAAAAACCAGCAATTCCGGCGAAGTGCTGTTGTTGAACCATTGATAGTCGATGCCACCCGTGGCCGTAAGCAGAGTAGGGGTTCCGGCACAGACCGAGTCTTGGCCTGCGATGGAAGCCGAGATGATGCAAGTAGCAACATTCGGTTGGATAAAACCCTGTGTAGCCACCAATTGCCCCGAAAAGAGCGTAGCAATAGAGATTTCGCCAACAGAATACTCGACACTCATGGTGGGCGAAACAAGCACTTTACCAGTGCTATTCACCACCTGTTGTGCGAAGAGCGAGCTTGTAAACAATCCCAAAGAGAGCAATAGTGAATAGCGCATGATCTATCGATGTTTAGAGGGTAATGCCTGAGGAAGTGGGGCTTTGAGCAGTGCCATTTCGGTTTGCAGGGTTTTAAAAGCGGTAAGCAAATCAATCATTTGTGCCTTTTGCGCCTGGTTTTCCTGCCGGAGTTCCTCGATTTGGTTTTGCTGCTCCTGCATGGCTTTTACCATGGGTACTACAAACTCGGCATACCTTAAGCCATACAACCCTTTGCCGTCTTTAGGTGCATCCACCCCACTGAATTCATAGCCCAGCGACTGCGCGGCCTGCTCCACCTCCTGCGCGAGAAAACCACTGAAGGTCATTTTTTCGATGTCGTATTTGCCTTCCCACATGGCAGTATCTACAATGCCAAGCAGGGCGTTTTGGCGGTGGATGTCGTACTGGTAGCTGACGGGGCGGAGTTTTTGGATGAAGGGGAGACCGGGGATGTTTTCCTGGATGTTGGTTTTTATGCGGGCATCGGAGAAGGTGGTAAAACCTACCTGGCCTTTGATGGACGTGATGGAAGTGTTGCCGACGGCGATTGTGTTGGAGGCGGTGACGGAAGCTCCAAACCCTAGTGCCGTTGTGTTGGAAAGGTCTGGAAACAATGGGCCTGAATGCTCACCTATTGCGGTATTCTCGCCCCCTGTCTCGTTAAATGAAAGCGCGTAATACCCAGTTGCGGTATTGCCATCCCCAGTAGTATTGTAACTGAGGGCATCTATTCCGTTTGCGGTATTGCCGTACCCTGTTGTATTGGCATTGAGAGCACCATGTCCGGTTGCCGTATTGTTATCTCCAGTCGTATTGGAAGTGAGAGCAGAGTATCCGATTGCTACATTGTCCCACCCTATCGTATTGGAGTAGAGAGCAAGATTTCCGTTTGCTATATTGTAATTCCCTGTCGTGTTAGAATAGAGAGCGCCAACTCCGGTTGCGGTATTGTTATCTCCAGTCGTATTGAATTGGAGGGCACTAACTCCGGTTGCTGTATTGAAAGACCCCGTTGTATTATAAAGGAGAGAAGCCGACCCGTTTGCAGTATTTTGAACACCTGTAGTGTTAAATGTAAGAGCGTTAAACCCGGTGGCTGTATTGGAATGCCCTGTTGTGTTTGAAAGAAGGGCTCCTGCGCCGTTTGCCGTATTGTTATCTCCAGTCGTGTTAGAACTCAGGGAAAACGCACCTGTTGCTGTATTGAAAGCCCCTGTCGTGTTTTGTCCTGCATTAGCACCAAAAAATGTGTTAAGATCAAAACGGTCTATCAAGCCTGCAAACTGGTTGTTTACTTTAAACACAAGTGGTATATCATCTGTGGTACCGATAAAATTTATACTTGCGTCCGTGCCGATGTTCCCAGTCAAACTCCATCCAGATGAACCACCAGCTGGTGTGGCAGGCGCCCATTTTGAGCCATCCCATTGCAGCACCTGACCATTTACTGCGCCTTGTTGAGCCAGGGCTAAGGGGCTGACAACCGTGCCATTTCCGCTTAAGGTTGGCGCAGTGGATGCAACTTGTGTCCCCCAGTTGTCCCCGCCGCCGCTCGTTGGTAGGATCACCGTACCTCCATTGCTGGAAAGGGTAAGTTGGTTGCCGTTTAGGGCGATCGTTTGCAGCTCATTGGTGGCAGAGTTATCCGTGGCGCTGATGGAGCTGCCATTGATACTGATGCCGCTTCCAGCCTGAATATTTGTCTTCTCGGCATACAGCGCATACGGCACACTCAACAATTGAGATACGCCTTGCAGGCTGTTGTTGATCTCAACTTTTAAGAATTTGGAACCGCTTGCCCAGTTTGTGCCAGAAAATATGCCGCTTTGCGGTGTGCCTAACCCAATAGAGAGGGTGAAAAGCCCAAAAGAATTGGTCATCGCGTTGTGGTTCTCTACATATACTGCTGGGCCGTTTACAGAGCCGTCGATTATGCTGAATTTAACCTGTACAGCCTGGTTGGGCATGGGCTGGCCTTGTGCGTCTCGGGCGATGGCCTGATAGTTGAGGGCTTGGGGGGCGGTTTGGCTAAAAATGTGGAACGTTAGAAAACAAAAAGCGAGTGAGAGCGTAAAGTTTCTTTTCATAGTATATCGTATTTTTGGTAAAAATACTAATTTTAGTTGTCACGCGGCACTTTCATTCGATATACTAACGATTTACGGATAATTGTACTTCGGAAACGGAAGTTTTCACTTGAGCCATTTCAGCTTGTAGGGCTTTCAAAGTCGCAAGCATGTCAGTATTTTGCTGTTGCATTTGTGCTTTAAGGGCTTGGTTTTCCTGCTGGAGTCGCTCTATTTGGGTCTGCTGCTCCTGCATGGCTTTTACCATGGGCACTACAAACTCCGCATAGCGTAGTCCGTACAACCCTTGGTCATTCTTCGGAGCATCCACGCCGCTGAACTCATAGCCCAGCGACTGCGCAGCCTGCTCTACCTCCTGTGCCAAGAAGCCGCTAAAAGTCATTTTTTCAATGTCGTACTTACCTTCCCACATTGCGGTGTCCACAATGCCCATGAGGGCGTTTTGGCGGTGGATGTCGTAGTGATAGGTAACGGGGCGGAGTTTTTGGATGAAGGGGAGGCCGGGGACGTTTTCTTGGATGTTGGTTTTTATGCGGGCGTCGGAGAAAGTAGTGAAGCCTACTTGGCCTTTGATGGAAGTGATGGAGGTATTGCCGA
>JACMMM010000309.1 GCA_014379065.1 Saprospiraceae bacterium | reverse complement strand
GGCGCCTGAAGACGGTGACTTTGATGGGAGCTGCCTAAGGCGAAACAGGTGACTGGGGCTAAGTCGTAACAAGGTAGCCGTACCGGAAGGTGCGGCTGGAATACCTCCTTTTAAGAGCAGCCGCCAACCAAATCCCCCAATACCAGCAAAACAAACCTATACCCCTTCCAACCTTCCGCTGTCGCGTCAATGTGAATAAAATCCTGAAACTTTTGCCCTTGAACAAAATTCATCCGCAAAACAGGTAACAGGGCTGTAGCTCAGTTGGTTAGAGCGCTACACCAAAATAATATAAACGCACCACTTTTTTTATATACAAAAAGTTAAAGCGGCAATCTCGAATGAACGAGGTTGCCGCTTTTTGTTTTACCTATCTCCCCAAGCACATTTCAAAATCAAAATGGTGGTATTTTGATTTCGATACTGTCTGAATATTAATTGCGTGTTATTTTTATTTTTTACTGAATGGATCTGATTTGTATCTTTGACTTGTAAACACCATTCTCTTGAGACAAACCAAGCCCATTTTTGAAAATTTTCATCATTTTTATTCACTTTTTTTCTAACCAACTCATCTTTTGTATGAAACAATTACTCACAACCCTACTTTTAATGGTAGTGACCATGGCTTCTGCTTTGGCTCAACGAACCATTACAGGTATTGTCTCCGGCGATGACGGAGAGACGCTGATCGGAGCAACTGTTACGGTCAAAAACACTTCGGTGGGGACACGGACAGACGCTTCAGGGAAGTATTCTATCGTGGCGCCCGAAGGTTCCACCACTTTGATCGTTTCCTACACCGGCTACCAAACGCTAGAACTCGCTATTGGTGCGTCTAACTCCATTGACGCTACGCTGCCCGCTGGAAAAAGCCTCGGTGAAGTAGTCATCACGGCTACTGGTCTGAGCAGAAACAAAAGCGATGTGGTGTACGCCAACCAAACAGTCAATTCAGCAGACCTGAACGCTGTGGCCAACAAAAGCGTGCTGAACGCGCTTCAAGGAAAAGTGGCCGGCGTGAAAATTGGCTCTGCTTCTGGCGCGGTAGGCGCCTCTACTCGTGTGGTGTTGCGCGGCGAGACCTCCCTCACACAAGGCAATAACGCTTTGATTATCGTTGACGGCGTTCCAGTCAACAACTCGGCTGCATCAGGCGGTGGTGGTACTGGCAAGGCTGGTGACCGCGACAACTATGTTGACTTTGGAAACCGTGGCAACGACATCAACCCGGACGACGTAGAGTCTGTTACCGTGTTGAAAGGCCCTGCTGCAACGACCTTGTATGGCTCACGCGGTGGTTCTGGTGTCATCCTGATTACCACAAAAAAAGGTAGAAAAGCGGAAAAGGCTAACATCACCGTTACCTCTTCTTACAGCGTTGAAGAAGCCTATGTTCTTTACAAAAATCAAGAAAAATATGGCTCTGGCTACGAAACCTGCAACGGGTGCGGTGGTGCGACCAAAATTTTCATGGGCGAAAACTTTGCCTGGGGCTCCGAGTTTAACGGCCAACTGATCCCTTGGACTTCTGTTCCACTTGATGCAGCTGGCAATTTGGCCCCATTGACCAACGGCAAAATTGAGCAATTGGTTCGGCCTTACAGCGCGGTGAAAAACAATATTCAAAATTTCTTTGACATTGGTAACACTTGGCGCAACAGCATTTCTTTTGATGGAGGAACTGACAAGTTCACTTATTTTGTGTCCTACACCAATTTCAAGAATGAAGGGGTTGTACACAACACTAAACTCAACAAACACAACCTTTTGTTGAACGCCGGAGCTCAGTTTTCTCCGAAATTGCGCTCTGACTTTTCGATGAATTACTCTAAGACCAATCAACGCGGCGCCACAGAGGGTGGTTACCCGTTCGGTTATTCTTCGGGCACACCAGCGATGGCTTTTGTTACACAAACTCCTTCCAATATCCCGTTTGAGGAGCTGCGCGATTACAACAGCCCCTACCACGATTTCAAAGGGTTTTATGGACAGTATTCGATCAACCCTTACTTCATCTTGGACAAACAAGACGTGAGGAACAGCGTAGATAACCTCATTTCGAGTGTTTCTTTGACGTACAATCCAATTCAGTACTTGTCGGTGGTCGGAAAAGTCAGCACGAACTTTATCACCAGCAACGTAACGGAAAAAGGTCCGAAGTTCAGCTATGAAGCTGCCGCTACATGGTCTGATGGCGACTTGGTAAACGGTGGCCGTGGTGGAAATACCTTGAGCCTTGGTTCGTATAAAGAAAGCACCAACCGCATCATTGATCTGATTTATGACGCATCGATTAACTACCAACGTCCTATTAATGAAGATTTCAAAATCAGCAGCACCTTAGGTTTCCAGTCCATTGACCAGGCGAATCGCTTTGTAGCGGGAACCACTGCTGGTGGTCTGGTTATACCTGAATTTTACGACCTTTCCAACTCGGCTGAAACCCCACGAGCAACGGCGCTTTCTACCAAGTATCGGATCATGGGCGCTTATTTCAATACTTCGTTGGGTTACAGAGATTGGCTTTTTGGTGAGTACTCTGCACGTCAGGACTACTCTTCAACGCTTCCTAACGGCAAAAGAGGGTTCTTCTATCAAGGTGGTGGTATTTCTGTGGTGCCAACCAATCTTTCAAGCTTCGAGGCTGGACCACTCAATTACCTGAAACTCAGGGCTGGGATCGGTACTGCAGGTAAAGATGCGCCTCAATACCGCTTGGATTCTTACTATGGCTTGAACCCGCTCCTGTTGGATTTGGGTGATGACTATCAGATTCGCTTCCCTTTCAACGGTGTCCCTGGCGCTCAGAGATCGAACCGCATTGGCAACCCAGATTTGAAGCCAGAACTTTCGATCACATCGGAAGTTGGTATTGACCTCGGATTCTTTGAAAACCGGCTTGAATTTGAGTACACCTATTACAACATCAACTCCAAGAATCAAATCGTTGACGTAAACGTGCCATGGTCTTCGGGTTATTCTATTGTGCCTTTGAACATTGGTCGCATGGTCAATAAAGGACACGAACTTTCCGTGCGGGTTACTCCGGTCAAAACCAGCATGATTGACTGGAAATTGTACGGGTCATGGTCAACCAATGACAACGAGGTAATAGAAATCATCCAAAACGAATCGAATGCGGATGAATTAGTGATTTACAATGGTTTGGTACACTTTTCTGGTCACGGTTCTATGAACCTGATTGCAGCAGAAGGTCAGCCTTTTGGCACGTTCAAAGGCACAAACTTTGTGTACACTGGTGATGGAAAGATCGTAGTAGATGCCAATGGCAATCCAAAGCAAAGTGCCAACTTGGAATACCTCGGCAACTATCAGCCTGATTTCCTTGCTACCCTCGGTACTGAAATTATGATCGGCAAACATTTCTCCATCCGCGGCTTGTTGGATGGAAGGAAAGGTGGCGTGTTCTATTCTGGCACTAAAGTGAGCACTGAATTTAACGGAACCGCAAGCACTACAATTATTCATGACCGGAAACCGTTTCTTGTTGAGAATAGCGTAGTTCAAAACGGTGTTGACGCTAATGGTAACCCTATCTATGAAGCGAATACCAAGCAAACAAACGCTTATTCCTTCTTCAAAGCTTCGCCTGCAAGTGCGTATTTGTTGGATGCTTCCTATCTGAAATTGCGCGAACTCGCGGTTTCTTATTCCTTTCCAACTACGAAATTGGGTGCCTTCAAAGGTATAACCATCGGTGTTTTTGCTAAAAACCTGAAATACTGGGTAGCAGAAGAAAACACCTTTGGCGATCCTGAAGTAGGTGGTGTTGGCGGCGCTTCTGATGCCGTGGGTATCGAAACGACCACTACTCCAACTTCTAAAAGCTTTGGCGCTGAAGTCAGGCTTAAATTCTAACTAAACAAAAGCATCACACATGAATACGAATAAATTCATAGCCCTGATGATACTGTGTATCGGGCTTCCTATGTCCTCTTGTAAGGACTACTTAGATGTCAACGTTGACCCCAACCAATCAACCTCTTCTCGCATTGATCTACAGCTCACGTCTGCCCAGTTGCAAACGGCCATCGCAATAGGGCAAAGGATCTACCCGACCGTATCCGTTTGGAGCCAATACTATACAGGTGGCCCCGGTGTTTCGATTGGCGACCCGGATCAACACAAATTGTCGTCTTCAGAAAGCAATGAGGTGTTCAGCAGAATGTACAGGGGTAACCTAAACCTAAACTTCATCATTAAAAACTCCACAGAAAATTACTACATCGCTATTGCCAAAATCATGCAAGCGTACAATTTTCAGGTTTGTGTGGATTTGTTTGGCAACATTCCGTTCACTGATGCTTTAAAAGGTGACATTGCAGATGGATCTGTGCTTCACCCCTCGTACGAAAATGCACAGAATGTGGTGTATCCCGGCGTTGAAACGCTTTTGAAGGATGCCATTGAGCTGATCGAAAAAGGTGGTGCTTACGCACACCCTGCCGGTGACGATCTGATCTACCACGGCGATATGGACCTGTGGAACAAGTTTGCACATACTTTGCTGCTCAAACTTTATCTGCGTACAGGAACCGCTTTGCCCGCTGGATTTTATGTGGACGATTCCCAATTCATCACGACTAATGATGAAAACGCAGCAGTGCCTTTCCCAGGTGGCTCAGCAGGTAGCAACCCTTTCTGGAATGCTGCCAAGAGCACCTCATTAGGCAACTATTTTATCGCCACTACCACTGTTTTAGAACACCTAACTGCTACCGCAGATCCTCGGATTGATGTGTTTTTTGACGAAGCAGTAGGGGGACATAGGGGTTTGCACCCTGGTAACATTGAAAGTGTCGCAACTGGAGATAATAACTGGGATCGCCCTGCAGGTGCACTGAATCCAACAGGAGGTTTAATTTTCAGCCCAACGGCTCCGGTTATTTTGATGTCAGCATGGGAAGGCAATTTGTTGCTGGCAGAGGCTGCTGTAAAAAATACGGGGGTATCAGATTTGGATGCCGCTTATGAAGCGGCTGTAAATGCAAGTTTTGAATATCTGGGTTTAGATGCTGCTGCTGTTGCAGCCTATTTGACTGGCGGAGGTGCTTTGGATGCAGGCAACCCAATCAAGTCTATCGCGTTACAGAAGTGGACTTCCATGAACGGATTGCAGCCGTTGGAATCTTGGATTGAAACAAGAAGGTTCGACAACGCAGCCAATCCTATTTTTTCTTCGGCTGGTGGTATATTCAAATCACCTACGAAAAATGCTTTAGGCGCAGGCATTTTCCCAAGCATTTTGCCATACCCGGAAAATGAAGAAAGCTTGAACAAAAGCTTTCCTGGCCCGCATGATCTCACAGACAAAGTGTTTTGGGATCAATAACAGCTCAAGACAGTAAACAGATGCGGTAAGCGGAATTAGCTCATTTGAATCAACTGACTAATTCCGTTTGCCACATTTCAAGCTTACATTTTTTAACAACTCATCAATTATGAAAAATAAAATTTTCTTTTTCTCCTCAATATTTGCAGCCTGCGTTCTCGTAATCGCGGCTTGCACCAAGAGGGAAGACCCAGACTCTGTCGTACACCAGGCGTCTGTACCGTACACCGCCTTTAACTACCTCGATGATGTCTATATCTATGTAGTGGGAAATACTTCCGTATATAGTGACATCCCTGATGTTGTTGCTGTTATCGTGGACTCCGTTTATGGTTTCGCAGGTGGATACGGCGGCAAAACAGGTATGGACTCCTTAAAAATATTGAAGTCTGATGTGCAGGGCTTGGGTAGTGATACCAGCGAGGTTGGCGGCACGGGTTATTTCTTCCAAAAGTACAGCAAAGGCAACTATCGCATCACGATCAACTCTACTGTACTCATTCTGGACCCAGCAAGCGCGAATTCTAACCCTGGCCCAACCAATTTGGAAGGCAATTACTTGCGGGCTGCTACTGGATATATTATGAAAGTGAAAGAAATTAGTCCCGGTTTTTACCTGCTTGGTAATCCAGGAGGAGCGGCTTCTGTAGCCAGCAAGCCATATTTCCTTTACAACTCTAAGAGTGTAACCGGCACGGACAGCCTTTCTTTTGCCATCCAAGAAGACCTTTGCGGCGGCGGCATACAGTTGGTATCGCCATTGGCCCCCGATGGTTTGACAAGTGCAGCCTATACTGCATTGTGGCCACCGATCATCGCCTCATACGCTCCTCTAACGCTTCAGTGGCGTATAAAAGAGTTCGCGGCGGCGGATCCTGCTGAAGTGCACCCTGGTGCTGCATTGTGCAACTGGGGTCTTGGTATTCGGACTTTTGTAAAACAGTAATTCAATTTATTGTTTTACCCTATAAGACGACGAGGGCGCTGTTCGCAGCGCCCTCGTTTTTTATTAGGCTCAAGCAAGTTGCCTCAAATACATCCTAACCGTGTTTTCCAGTCCATAATAGAGCGCGTCTGCGATGAGCGCGTGACCGATGCTAACCTCTAACAATTGTGGGCAATGTGCCTTGAAAAAGTGGAGGTTTTCAAGGTTAAGATCGTGCCCGGCATTGATTCCAATATCAATTATGTTGGCCACATGCGCCGCATCAGTGTAGGCTCGAACCGCTTCAAAAGGGTCTTTTTTGAAATCGTGCGCAAATGGGCCGGTGTAAAATTCGACCCGGTCTGCCCCGGCAAGTTTGGCTCCCTCGACCATTTTTGCAAGAGGATCTACAAATACCGAGACGCGAATTCCTTTTTTCTGAAGTTCCTGCACTACCTCACGGAGTTCTGATTGTTGGGTTACGGTGTCCCAACCATGATCGCTGGTAAGCTGGCTCTCCGAGTCCGGCACCAGCGTACATTGGTGCGGAGGATTGGCCAAAACAAGGTCTAGAAATGCCCGGTCAGGTTTTCCTTCTATGTTGAATTCGGTGGTCACCACGGCACGCAACAGCGGCACATCGTCGTAACGAATATGTCGCTGGTCGGGGCGAGGGTGGATCGTAATACCCTGTGCGCCAAAAGATTCGATATCTTTAGCAGCTTGGACAAGATCAGGCAGATTGCTTCCGCGCGAATTGCGCAGCAGGGCGATTTTGTTGATATTTACGCTGAGATGGGACATTTTTGACTGTTGACTGTTGACTGTTGGCCGTTGACTGTTAACTATTGACCGTTGACTATTGGCCATTGACTGTTGACCGTTGGCTATTGGCCATTGACTGTTGACCGTTGACTATTGGCCTTTGGCCATTGACTGTTGATCTTTGACCGTTGACCGTTGACTTTGATAATCCCTATAAAAAAGTGGCTACGGGTCAATATTCAACGGTCAAAGGTCAATAGTCAACGGTCAAAGGTCAATAGTCAACGGTCAAAGGTCAATAGTCAAAGGTCAATAGCCAACGGTCAACGGTCAATAGCCAACGGTCAATGGTCTTTACAATATCTTGTGCCGCAAATGTAGAAGCCTATGCAAGATAATGACCTTCTTAACGAACAAGATTTTCCGCCGAGTACGCCCAGCCTCCCGGAGCCAAGGGTGCGGCTGGTGTTGTTAGCCCAAATTGGGCTCATGATCTTTTGCTCTGGTATCGGGGTGTTGCTGTATTATTTTATCTGCACCTTGGCAGGTTGGGATGTTTCGACCGCACTTAGTGCTGATTCACCCATGGCAGAACGCTGGCAGGTGCGATTGCAACTAGGGCTGACCCATATGTTTGGATTTTTGGTGGCAGGAAGCGTCACCGTTTGGGTTTTTTATCGGGGTATTACACAGTCAGCCATGAGTTGGCCGGATTACCTGCAAACCCGGCGCTGGCCCCGTTGGACAGAGCTTTTTCTTGGGGTTTTGTTGATGGGGGTTTCTTTGCCCTTGGTGCTTTATTCCTTGAGTATCAACCAACAACTCCCGCTACCTGAACTCTTCAAAGAAGCCAGCGCTCAAGCAGAGGAAGCCCTCAAAGGGTTGCTCCACATGGACAATGGGGCCGAACTATTGGCCAATATTGTCATCATCGCACTGCTACCAGCCTTGGGCGAGGAGTTGGTTTTTCGTGGCGTTATTCAGCAACAACTGATGCGTCGTATCGCCAATCCTTGGGTCGCCATCTTGGTCTCGGCGCTTGTATTCAGTGCCGCACATTTCCAGTTTGAGGGCTTTTTGCCAAGAGTGCTGCTGGGCTTTTTGCTGGGCTGGCTTTACTGGAGAACGCGCAATTTTTGGGTGCCCGTCGTAGGCCATTTTTTCAACAACGGTATTCAGGTGTTTGGGCAGTATTTGTACGGCAAGGAAATGTCCGCAATTGACCTTGAAAAGGATATACAAGTACCCTGGGAGTTTGCCGCCATTTCAGCTTTTATGATCTGGGCGGTAATGCGGCTGATTGGGCAATTATCTAAAAATTAGCCCTCGGCTCGCAACGTCATTGACCTGTTTTCCACTTGTCTGAGAAGACTACAAACTCGGAGCATAATTTATTGATTATGAAGCACCTTCTTCCGTGGGCCTTACTTTTTACATTTGGCTTATTTCATCCCACTACACTCATCGCTCAAGAAAAACCGACGCTGGCATATTACCTCCCAGCGGCAAATTACAACCCCACAATACCTACCCCTGCGACTTGGCTTGGATATGAAGTAGGTGAATGGCACGCCACACACGACCAACTTCTTGGCTACATGAAGGCGCTCGACGCTGCCAGCGACCGCATCACTTTGCATGAATATGGGCGCTCCCATGAAAACCGTCCACTCGTATGCCTCACCATAACCGATCCTTACAACCACCTGCGTTTGGATGAAATAAAAGCCGCCCGCAACCGCCTCGTGAATCCAGCCGAAAGTGGTGGCTTGGATTTGAAAAATATGCCCGCCGTCAACTATATGGGCTACTCCATTCACGGCAACGAGGCGAGTGGGAGCAATGCTGCATTGCTCGTAGCCTATTACCTCGCTGCGGCACAAACACCTGAGATTGAACAACTTTTGCGCAATACCGTCATCTTGTTCGACCCTTGCTTTAACCCCGATGGAATGCAGCGGTTTTCCAGTTGGATTAACAGCCACAAAAGTCAAAATCCCTCGCCCGACCCCGCTGGCGATGAATACAACGAACCTTGGCCACGCGGACGTACCAACCACTACGGCTTTGACCTCAACCGCGACTGGCTGGTGGCGCAGCAGCCCGAGACTGTGGGGCGCGTGGGTATTTTTCAAGATTGGCATCCCAATGTCTTGACCGATCACCATGAGATGGGCAGCGGATCCACGTTCTTTTTCCAGCCGGGCGTACCAAGCCGCGTCAACCCGATCACGCCTGCCCGAAATCAGGAACTGACGGCGAAAATCGCCACTTACCATGCCCGCTTGCTTTCAGAGAAAAAAATCCTGTTTTTCACCGGCGAAAATTTTGATGATTTCTATTACGGGAAAGGCTCGACTTACCCGGATGCGCAAGGGAGTGTCGGTATTCTGTTTGAACAAGGCAGCAGCCGAGGCTCCGCTCAAGAAACCGAAAATGGCTTGCTTACATTTCCCTATTCCATTCGCAATCAAGTGCTTGCCTCCTTGTCAACGCTGCAAGCCGTGGGCGAAATGCGGGTGGAATTAAATGAGTACCTACGTGATTTTTACAAATCTGGACTTGAAGAGGCCCGCAAGAGCGAGGTGAAAGGTTATGTCTTTGCGGATGAAGATTTGACTGCTCGCGAGTTTCTTAACCTGCTTAGTCGAAATCGCATTGCGGTTCAAAATTTGCAGGAAAACGTTACCCTAGGCGGGCAGGCTTTCCAGAAGGGCGCGGCCTTTTTTGTGCCGACCGAACAGCCCCAGTACCGCCTCATCCGTGGCATTTTTGAGCGGCCCACCACTTTCACCGACAGCATTTTCTACGATATCTCCGCTTGGACTTTACCGGATGCTTTTGGCCTTCAATGGGCCGCTGTGAAAGGCAAAACGCCCGCCGTCTCGAAAGGGCCTTCGCTTGTATCACGCAACCCACCTCATGCCTTGACTGGTGGCCCAGATTACGCTTATGTCATCCCAGCAGCAGGCTACGAAATCCCGGAAATCTTGGTGCGTTTACAAAAATTGGGCCTCCGAGTCCGTGTGGCCATGGAGCCTTTTACAGGTGAAAACCAACCATTTGAAGCTGGTTCAATTGTCATTGCAGCCGACCGGCAACCGATGAGCGCAGCTGATTTTGTGAGCAAGATGGGTGAAGTGGCACAGTCAGGAATTCCTATTACCGTTATCCAAAATGGCCTCACTCCCGATGGGCCTGACTTGGGTGGCAGCGCCTTTCCAACCTTGCGCACACCGAAAGTTTTGCTGCTCACCGGGGAGGGCGTGAACGTTGGCGACGCAGGCGAAATCTGGCATTTGCTCGATACGCGTTACCATATACCTGTCACGCTCGTTGAGGCGAATCGCTTTGGCGCATTGAACCTTACAAAATACAATGTGCTCATCCTTGCCGACGGAAATTACGGCAGCCTTTCCGCAGAAAAAGTGAAGCAATTCGCGCAAGATGGCGGCACCATCATTGCCACAGGCAGCGCACTGAAATGGCTGAAAAACACGGGTTTAGCCGCCCTAGAATTCCGCAACCAAGCCCCAGATGGGCCTGGTCAGCGTCCTTACGCCAATATCTCAGAAGACCGGGGAGCGCGAACCATGCCCGGCGCAATTTTCGAAGCGGAACTTGATCTCACACACCCGCTTTGCTTTGGCTATACGCGCTCGCGATTGCCCATTTTCCTTTCTGATACACTTTTTGTGGAACCTGCCAAAAACCCTTATGCCACACCCGTTACACTAACAAAAGACCCTTTGCTGGCAGGGTACATCCATCCGAAACAAAAACCCTTGACCCCCAAGGCCGCCGGGGCCATTGTCTGTGGGCTGGGTCGGGGCAAAATCATCTGCTTTCCGGGCAATCCTAACTTTCGAGGCTTTTGGTATGGGACGAACAGGCTGTTCGCCAATGCTGTTTTTTTTGGGAATTTGATCAGCGGAGAGGGCGTGGAGAAGAAGTAATGGAGCGGAGACGAGGCGGTCATTTGCCGCTCAATCTGTACTCATTGTTGGAAAAATCTGTTTTTATATCTTTGTGGAGTCGGTTTCGTAATCATTTAACAAAACACTGTTACCAATGAAGTCATTGTTTTTGTCGCTTGCTATATTGTGTTCCATTACTGTTGCAGCTCAGGTCAACCCCTATGCCAAAAGTCTGAGTGCCTATGTGGGCTTGTGGCCAGTCTACGGATCACGGGGGGACATCACCTCCATGAACACTTCTGGCATCCAGCATGAGTTCAGGCAACAGCCATTCATTATCGGGTTTGATTATTCCCATCAATGGCATAAGCGCTGGCATTGTTTTGCCAGTGCTCAAGTTTCGACGCATTATGTGGAAGGAGTGACCACCCTCAAGCCACCGCAAGATCTCCCACCCTTCACACCCGTCGTTCAAGGTGAGCAAAATGACTTTGAAGCCCTTCAATTCATGCTTGGTGGAGGGGTCCATTACCGTTTTCTTGAACGAACCAACTATTTTCTTCGCCTGAGTGCGGGTGTGATGGGTGCTTACACACAAGACCGGAATGAATCCTCCAAGGGGGTAGGCCTGATTGTCAGAGACACGATCACCTCTGTTCATAACTGGCAGGAAGGTGGTACGGCACAACACCAGGTTTTCAGGCAGTTTATGCCCGTTGGCCGGCTTGGGTTGGGAGGGCAGGTTAGTCTTCCATTTGCCCCTCGCTTGGCCGTTGGGGCGGATTTTTACTACTACGTCTCCCCTCAGTTTATCCGGGGTTCGTGGGCCCGCGTGTTGCCCGGCACAAGTGACTTGGCCACTGGCGGCACCTATCAGGCGGGTTTGAACAATTTGCTCATAGCCGCCCAATTGTCGTATCGGTTTTGAGACGTATTCCTTAAAATCAGCACCGCCCCAAAATCTTCTGCTCAATATTGGTGGTAGAATAACCTGCTACAAACGGTAGACTAAGGACTTGGCCCCCCCGAGCTAATACGAGATCAGAGCCCACAATTTGCTCGGGTTTCCAGTCGCCCCCTTTCACCAGGATTTCCGGCTGAACGATTTTGATAAGTTCTAGCGGGGTATCCTCCTCAAAAACCACCACAGCATCTACCATTTGCAGCGCCGCGAGGAGGTGTGTGCGGGTGAGCTCGTCATTGATCGGTCGGTGCGGGCCTTTGAGCCGGCGCACAGAATCTGCACTGTTGAGGCCCACTACGAGCCGATCGGCCAGATCACGGGCTTGAGCTAAATAGTGCAAATGGCCGTAATGCAACAGGTCGAAACAGCCGTTGGTAAACACAATGCGCTGTCCCATGGCTCGCCATTCAGCAAGGACTTGGGCGATCGTTTCAGGGGTTTTGATTTTTTGTTGGATATAAGAGAAGTGGGTCATGTTTATTTTGGATGGCAGCGTGATACATTCTATAGCTTGCTTAGAGCATTGGGGAAACGTGCGTGTTTTTTGCCATAAATACCAGTAGCGCAGCCAGCAAAAAAACGCAGGTATTGCACCTCAAATCCGGCTCGCTCAAACGTTTTTTGGGCCTGTCGGCTGTTTTCAAACAATTCAGTGTAAACACCAAGCATTCGATAACTTTCAGGGTTCCCCAAGAACAGTTTTCCTAATTTCGGGATCACTTTTTTCAAGTAGAAAAGGTACGGGTACCGAAGCGCCCAAAAACCGGGTTTTGACACTTCTACCATGGCGAAAGTACCTCCGGGTTTTAGTATTCGCCAGACCTCAGCGGCCAGTTGATCCAGTTGTTCCGGGCTGAATGTTTTCAGTCCAAAGGTCGAAATAACAGCGTCTGCGTATTGATCGGGAATAGAACTTTGGAGGGCGTTTTCCTGTAATATGCTTACGGAAAAACCCGGAAAACGCTCCTTTTGTTGTTCGGCAAAGTGAATCATCTCGGGACAAAAATCCAAGGCAACCAATTCGCCCTCCCTCCCAATTTTATTCAAAACAAACGGCCAGGATTCTCCCATGCCAGTCATCAGATCCACCACTTTCATCGCTGGTTGCAAGTGCAACGCCGCCGCACATTGCCTCCTCCAATGAACGGAAAATCCGAAAGATGTGATCGTATTCATCCGGTCGTAGGTGCCGCTCATTTGCGAAAATAATTTTTCGACAAAATCCGGGTTGTAGATGTTTTGAGGTGGATCATCCATTCCAAAATGTTTAATGGGATTCAGCTTTTTGCGGTGCGCGCAAGTTTCCTGTCTTTATGCCTTCATGAACGCGTAAAACCGTTTCGCACAGCCTATTTTTGCCGCCAAAATACGCATTGCAGTATGAATCTTGAAGAAGAACGCTCCACACCTCATTGGTTGCAACGAACCGAAATACTACTTGGCGAAGCGGCCCTTGAACGCATGAAAAACATGCGCGTAATGGTAATTGGTTTGGGCGGTGTGGGCAGTTTTGCCGCAGAATTTCTTACGCGGGCAGGGGTTGGACACATGACCATTGTAGACGGTGACACGGTGGATTTGACCAACACAAACCGCCAACTTCCAGCGCTTCACAGCACGGTCGGAAAACGCAAAACTTCCGTGATGGCAGAGCGAATGCTGGATATCAACCCCATGCTTCAACTCACAGTACGCGATGAGTTTATCAACCCGGAAACAGTCAAAGACCTGATAACCAAAGACTTTGACTATGTTTTTGATTGCATTGATTCCATACAGCCGAAACAATACATCATCGTTGCCTGCAAGCAAAAAGGCGTGCGCATCGTGAGCAGCATGGGTGCTGGCGGTCGGCTCGATCCTTCCAAAGTACAGGTGGCCGACCTTTCCGAAACCTTCAATTGCCCCTTTGCCCAGCAGGTACGCAAGGGCCTGAAAAAAAAGGGCGTTTGGCGCGGCGTTACCGTCGTGTTCTCCTCCGAAAGGGTCAGCAAAGAGCACATGATGATGACAGACGGCAGCAAATTCAAAAAATCGTTCTACGGCACGAGTTCTTATATCCCCGCACTTTTTGGCTTGCACATGGCAAGCGTGGTCGTGCGGGAGGTGTCTGGTGAAGTCAAAAAAGCAAAGGTCTCAGAAGTTGATTGTGGTTGATAAATATCAGTCTACCATTACCTCTATAACCAGGCTAACCTCATCGTTCAATTCCACAGCTTCGCCTTCCACTTTATCCGCCAACACAAGCGAATTCGCCAGCACCTCTTCCTTGATGTAATCACCAAATTTTTCCACTCCCGAAACGATGGCCGGGTGCCTTTCTATCCGCACACTAATGCGGTCAGTGACATTGAAATCCTTGTCTTTACGCATTTTCTGGATGATACTCACCAGGTCGCGTGCCATACCCTCCGCCAATAGTTCTTCATCCATGTGTACATCCAGCGCCACCGTCAAACCAGCATCAGAAGCAACTTTCCAGCCTGGCAGATCTTCCGTTGTGATGACCAGATCTTCTGGTGTGAGCACATAGGTATTTCCAAATACGCTGACTTTTATTTCTCCGGATTGTTCGAGTGCGGTAATGTCATCATTGCTGAAATCCGCGATCATGGCGGCTACGTCCTTCATGTCCTTTCCGAGTTTTGCGCCAAGGGTTTTGAAATTAGCTTTCG
>JACMMM010000308.1 GCA_014379065.1 Saprospiraceae bacterium | reverse complement strand
CACCTCCTCGTTCCTCGGAGATGTCACCTCAAACCAACGCTTGCTTGGTCATTGACAACATCGGTCTCTTGAACACGCTTTACCGCTATGGTACTGTTGCCTATATTGGTGGCGGCTTTGGCAAAGGCATCCACAACACTTTGGAGCCTGCGGCATTTGGCTTGCCCATCCTCTTTGGGCCGAAGTATGAAAAGTTCGAAGAAGCGCGGCAGTTTGTGGCGCGAGGCGGGGCGTTTGCGGTGCGAAATGCAGAAGAGTTATCGGTGATTTTAGAAAAACTGCAAGACCCCGTTTTTTACGAAAGTGCTTCCAATGCGGTTCGGGCTTATTTGGAAGAGAACAGGGGTGCAACGGGCTCAGTGATGGAATTTTTAGAAGATAAGTTTAGAAGGAGTTGACATGTATGCAATTTTTTCTTATTTTTGTATGCAAACTACACTAACATTTATCACTAAAAAAACCATGAAAAAGGAACAAATCATCGTCCAAGGAATCGACATTACTGTCTTAGAAGAATCTTTTATTAGCCTAACTGACATAGCCAAAAAGTTCAATGAACAGGATCCATTTATCCTCATCAACAACTGGATGCGTCTCAGAGACACCATAGAATTATTGAGCGCATGGGAATTCTTACACAACGCGGATTTTAAACCTATCGAATTCGATAGGTTTAAAACGGAATCAGGATTAAACCGTTTCACGCTCTCGCCTACAAAATGGGTTCAAAAGACAACCGCAATAGGCATTCGGGTAAAGAGCGGTCGCTACGATAGTGGCACTTTTGCCCACCGAGACTTAGCACTATCAATTGCACAAAGAAGCCATCCGCGAACACATTCTCCCTCTAATCAAAGGCAAACCTGTTCCATCGGGTATTGTTGCTTTCAGCGAAGAGGCTGATATGCTCAACCAAGCTGTTTTTGGCATGACTGACGAGCAATGGAGAATTGAGAATCCTGAATTTGTGGCCAAAGGCTTTAACATCCGCGATTTGGCGGATATTTATCAACTTCTGGTTTTGGCCAACATCGAAGCCTATAACGAAGTCCTGATTACACACGAGGTTGAGCGCAATACCCGTGCCATTGAATTGCAGCGAACCGCCCAAAGGCAACTTGCTGCGCTGTACAACATGAATCATTTGCCATTTGAAAAATTGGTGTCGCCTTTGTCTCCTCCGCTTTTAGAAAAAAGCAATCAGCAAAACGAACCCTAATTGGCCTTGTTTTTTTAACAACAAGCCCCCGAAAGTTTCCAAAACTTCCGGGGGCTTCTTCAAAATCGTAATTCCAAAATCCAAATTCGTCAATTCACAACCTCCACCCATTTCCCAGGCTGCACCGCCCGAATCCGATTGTCGTACATCGCCTCACAAGCAATGGCGGGTAAAAAGTAACGCCCCGCATAAGCCGCGTTCAGCTGGATGCGATAAGTGCGCGATTGCTTCGCATTTTTGTCATTGGCCCAGTTGAACGGCAGGTCAAAATACGTAAACACGCGGTCGTCGCGCACATCCTGGTAGTCCATGGGATCGGAAGTGGAGCCGCCCACCGCGCTCATGCGGGTGTTGAGAATTTCCCAGCCCGAGGCGAATATTTGGGTAAGCGCCAACTCGTTGAAATCGAAGCGCATGACGCCTGTCCGCGTTACCGTCACCTCAGCGAGGAAATCCGTGCCTTGCTTGAGTTTTGACGGTTCAATGGCTGAACCTTTCAGATCAGTGTATCGAACGCCCAGCGTGATATTGCTGCTTTCGGCGGGCAAATCGGTAGAAACAGGGCGACCCCGCATCACAATGCGGGCGTAGAGTTTTTGCTTACTGGTATTTTTTACGGACACACCACTTGATAACTCATCTCCTAATGGGTACAGGTAGTAAGCGGTTGTGCTGTTGATGGGGATTTCGCGTCCACCAGTCTTTATGACAAAGTCTGATTTTTCGCCAAACGTAGCTTTCTTAGCGAATTTGCAAAGCGCCCTTAAGCAGGTGCCTATTTCCTGTGTGGAATACCAGCGTGCTGCGTCGCCAATCTGCGAAGCCACTTGCAAGGCTACCTCTAGCCCGCGTTTGTTGTCGCCCACTGACGTGAGGGTTTCAAGTTTCAGGGCCAAATCCCGTAAATCGGAGCCGTAGGTATAGCCCCACCAGTTGTAGGTGAATTTTGTAGCATTCAGGTCGTTTAGCAAATCTCGTGCGGCCTCGTTTTTGCCTGCGCTGGCAAATGCTGCCGCGAGCAAGGAGGCAGAGCTTTCATATTTTTTCTTTTGTTCGCGCAAACGGTTCATTCCAGCTAGATCAGGCTTGTTGGCCAATGCAAGGGTGTAGAGCCGATAGGCTTGCGCCATTTCGGTGTCATGCCGCCACCATCCATTGGGGTCGTTTTCATTGCTGGGCTCCCAACTACGCGAAATTTTGGTTTGATAATCCAGCCATTTGTCGAGCATTTGTTGCGGCACGGCATAACCCCGGGTCTTTGCTTCTAACAAGAAGTGTCCGGCGTATGTGCCAGCCCAATCAGCAACTTCACCAGTGCCGGCCCAGTACGAGAACGCACCTGAAGCCATTTGGAAATTCTGCAATTTCGCGATGGCCGCCGTCACGTTTTTCTGGATATCCTGTTGTTGCTTGCTTGTAAGCGGGGCAATTAGGTCCACATACAATTGAGGGAATGCAGCAGAAGTTGTCTGTTCAATACAACCGTGCGGGTATTGAATAAGATAGTCGAGTTGCTTCGAGAGATTTATCGGCGGGATACTGCTGACTTCCAGCACCGCCGCTTCGAGATCGCTGAAATCAGTAGCGGATTTGGTCGCTTGTGCCCAGGTCTGCCCAGGATCAATCGAACCATCCAGTACCCGAGTGATGACGGGATTGGGGTTTCTCACCTCAATTTCGATGTCGGAAGTGGCCGTTTCGCCACCGCCCGTGGCGCTGATGCTGAATTTTGCGACACCCGTTTTTTCGCCCACTTTCAAGTCAAAATAAGTCAGTTTTTGACCGGGTTCGCTAAACGGCAAAGTGGTGGAGCCTCCCGAAACACTTACTAAACCGCTCGATTCCCGAACATTTACGGTCGCACTATTCACCGATTTTTCCATGGCGAACACTTCAACCGGTAAACGCAAGGTCTCGCCGGGGCCGAGCACTCTTGGCAGTGTTGGCATGATCATCAGCGGTTTGCGGACCGGGCAGGTTTTTTCTGCATTGCCATACGAACCTTCGCCACCCGCTGCGGGCGCAGAAAGCACGGCCATCACGCGCACTGAGCCGACATAATTTTCAATTTTCAAACGGTGTTTGGCCACTTGACCTTTTTCCAGTTTAAAAGGCCCGAGGTGAATCACACAGGGCTTGAAGCGGTTGACTTGTGTGGCGTTTTTCGCTTTTTGGTTGATACCGTCACCGCCAATAGCGAGGATGCGGGAGAGTTCTGCACCATACGCCCCTAGTACATAATCGTATATGTCCCAAGTCTTTACGCCATGCGCTTCACGCGCATAGAAGGCTTCCCATGGGTTGGGCGTTTTGAAACGCGTGAGGTCGAGCAGACCTTCGTCCACCACATCGAGGGTGTAAACGCAAGCCTTTCCGCCTTTTTCGCGCAGGGCGATGTTGAAGAATTCGTCGGGCTTCAACTGGTCGGGCATATCGAGTTGGGCTTCGAGCCTTGTGGCTGGATTTTCGATATTGACCGGAGTCACACCGTACATCCGAATCGGCAAGTCGTTTTTCGTTTGAGCATGCGGCTGGATCAGGCTTATGTGGGCATACACGGTAGGCGCCATGTCTTTTTCTGCCTTGAATTTCAGGAAGTTATCGCCTGCTACTGCGTCGAACCAGATATGGCGTGCCACGCGTGTGCCGGTTTCCAAGGTTAGGAGAATCCGCCCGTTTTCGCTGGCGGGAACTTTGAGCACCACCTCCTCGCCGACGTTGTATTTTTCTTTCTCTGCGCTGAAAGGCAACATCGCCGCCGCGTTGCGGCTTTGAATATCGTCCAATTGTTCGGGTTGTCCTGCCCAGAAAAAGTCGCCTGCGGTGTGGCCTTCTTCAGTATCGGCAATGCGCACGAGGTAACGTCCCCAGCCGCTGGGTTTCACGGTCCAGGAGGCTTGGCCACGTGCGTCGGTGGTCAGCTCGGCGTGATCCACGGCATCATTTAGTTCACTGCTGTTATATTGTCCGATGCCGGATCGAGCATCGTCGTCCCACCACCAGCGCCAGTCTACGCGGTAGAGTGCGACGGTGACTTTATGGTTGGCAACGGGCTTGCCCAAGTTGTTTAGCACGGCAAAATTCACTTTGCTGTTGCCGTTGCGGTCAAGCGTCTTGCTGCCCCATTTGTCTGTTGGGATGAATACCCCGACAAAGCGATCATAAGGCAACACATCCAACGCAAAGTTGTCGGTGCTGAAATCACCGCCCGCTTCAAAGGCGCGAACCTTGAAATTGGCGATGAGTTTGCCTGGCGCTGCACTGACCTGGCCGATTTTGAGCGGCACGTTGGCCTGCCCGTTTTGGTCGAGGTTCGCATCAAATAAAACCTCCGGTTCGGAGGAGAAATACCGTGAAGGGTCGTCGAAGGTGTAGCCTTTGTAACTTGCGAATTCAGTCTTCACCGACCGAACTTGCATCTCTACCGTTGCTTTCAAATTTTGTGCCGTAGCGCCGTGCAACCAATTGACTTTCAATGCCCCGTTGATACCCTTCCCTTCGCCGCCAATGGAGAAATCTTTGGCCGTGAGGAAGGCACGGGGACCAAAATTCAGATCCATTTTCAAACGGTTTGGTTTCACCGTTTCAATTTTCAGAGGGCGCGTAAACGTCGCGCCGCCTACCATGACACTGGCAATCCAGTTACCCGTTTTTGCTTCGGAACGTGTGGTACAGTAGAAGGGGTACACTCCGTGCACGCCTGCGGTTTGGACGGTTCTGTATTGCAGTGCGCCAGCT
>JACMMM010000307.1 GCA_014379065.1 Saprospiraceae bacterium | reverse complement strand
TTCAACCCCAGCACGGTGAGCAGCGTGCGACTTTGGAAGGGCGATTTTCCGGCCCGTTACAGTGGTCGGGCCGCCTCGGTGCTCGATGTTCGCACCCGCGATGGCAATTCTCAACATTTCGGTGGGGAGGTTTCTACAGGGTTATTTGCTTCCTCAGCAGTGCTGGAGGGGCCTTTAAAACGCGAAAATGGCTCCTTCCTGATTGGGGGGCGCATGACTTATTTTGATCCCTGGGTCAAATTTTTTAGCGACCGTGGCAATTTGCTCACGTTTTCGGGCGATGCTGTGAAATATCGTTTTTACGATTCCAACCTCAAATTGAACTATACACTTGGCGACCGTGATCGCGTGTTCCTTTCCTTCTACCGGGGTGGAGATTTTTTCAAAAACAATTTCACACAAACCTACGACGATCCAAAGGGCTATATTACAGATGTCAACAAACTGACTACGAATTGGGGCAACAGCATTGCCGCTTTGCGCTGGAATCACCTTTTGCGAGAAAACCTTTTTACAAACACCACGCTCCGCTACAGCCGTTTTTTCTACCAAAGTGGCCTTGGGTTTCGCTCTAACATCTTGTACCCCAATGGCAAGCAGTTTGTGCTTGCAAACTATGGCCAATTGTACCAGACACTTATCCGCGACTGGTCGGGCAAAACAGACTTCACGTTTTACGTTTCGGATGCCCTTACCCTGCGCTGGGGTGCAGCGTACACGGCCCATGGTTTTCAACCCGGCGCGCTTTCCGCCAACTTCCTCCAACCTGGGCAAACGCAGGAAAACGTAGACTCGCTCGCCAACATCCTGCTCAACAACGAGCGCTTGGGTGCCGACGAAGCAGAAGCGTATTTTGACGCGGAAATAGATTTTTGGAAAAATTGGCGGCTCGAAGCTGGGGTCAATGGGTCCGTTTTTCAGACCAAAAACACCAATTATCGGCTGCTGCAACCTCGTTTTCGCCTTCGCCGCTCCGGCCCGCAGGGTTGGAACCACTGGCTCGGCTGGCATCGCATGGCGCAAAACCTCCACCAAATCGGCTCCTTCAACGTGAGTCTGCCCTTTGAACTTTGGGTGCCCAGTACCCGTCGCGTACCGCCCGAAATCGTGTGGCAAGCCTCGGCGGGCATTGGCTGGCAACACAAAGATTGGGGCTGGCAAGTGGAGGGTTATTATAAAAAAATGGAGCGCGTGCTCAGCTTTATTTCATCTAACGACGCGCTTTTTGCAGGGGGCGCGGTGGATGCCAGCGGTTGGGAAGACCGCATCGCGCTTGGCACAGGGATGGGCAGTGGGGTGGAAGTATTGCTGGAAAAAACTTCTGGGAAATTCACGGGTTCTATTGCCTACACGTTGTCGGAGAGCGAGCGTTTTTTTCCCGACCTCAATGCAGGGCGCCCGTTCCCATTTCGTTTCGACCGTCGGCACGATTTGAAAGTTAAGCTTCGCCAACAGTTGTTCAAATGGCTCGAAGCCGATGCAGTGTGGGCAGTTGCTACGGGCAACCCCATCACGCTGGCCGGCGTGAAATTCCGGCATGAATCTGTGGAAGGGGCTGTGGAACGCGACATCTATTTTTATACGGAAGTGAACGGCTATCGCCTCCCGACTTATCACCGCTTCGATGCAGCGCTCAATGCCAGTTGGGGGAAGGGGCGAGTGCATCACGAGCTTCAATTGGGCGTTTACAATGCCTACAACCGCGCCAATCCGTTTTATCTTTTTGTAGATGCGGGGAGTAGTGTTAAGGGCAAGGCGATTCAATACACGCTGCTGCCAGTCTTGCCGGTGTTTAGGTATGCGCTGAAGTTTTGAAAGGTGGGCCTTAAAAAAGTTAGGACAAAGCAGGGAAGGTAGTGATAATCAGACATTTATTGCCTCCATAAAGCCAAAATAATCCAAGATTTGAGTCCTGCCAAAAGTGCCAAGCACAAGCAAGTCGTCATCTTTGGTGACCAAAAAGTCTGCATCGGCATCTTTAGCTAAAGCAAGCAAAAAATTGTCTTTAGGGTCGCGGCAAATATTCACTTCAGATATAACAGGAGCGAAGATGCCATAGAATTCAAAGCGCAACAAGAGGGTTTCGATAGAAGACTCGGAAAAGTAACGCCTCAACCGAGGGCGGCGGGACACTTCAACGAATTCGGAAATAAGCTCTGCACTAAATATCAAGCGAATGCGCCCATCTCGTAGGATACTATCCAAATCTACCAAGCGACTGGTAATGAGATAGTTGATCCAAAGATTGGTGTCAATGATGACTTTGAGGTGCTCTTTCATATCGCAAGGTTCGTGCGGTTTCGACTTCCTGAAGGATGTCTTCTTCCGTCAGGTCGCTTTCAGCGCCTTGGCTACGCAGATCTTCCAGCAAATCCCAAAAACCTGCGCCACTAGGATTATGTTGGTGTAGGCGAATCAGCCGCAAGCGAACCAAACTCTCGAGTAACGCATGAGCTTCCGGGTTCAAAACTTCTACTTGATAGACCATTGCAAAATCAATTTGATTGACAAAAGTACGCCCTTTCATCATTATACTATTAAACCCTAAAAATTGATGCTTTCACTCTCCACCCCACCAATAGCAAAACCAACAACCCCGCCCCCAAAATCCCCCACATCCCCCAGCCCCAAGGCTGCTCAATCACCCGATCATCACCCACCACCACCAGCCCTGCCCAGAAATAGGGCGATTGCGCGGCACTGCCCACCTCCGGGTTAGACAGATAGGCCAATTTGGCTTCGCGCAAGGCAGCGCCAGAGCTATGCCCTTGTCCGATCCTATCGTAGAAATAGCGCATTAACCGCGAGGTGCTCTGGTCGTTCACCGACCAAAGGCTCGACACGATGCAGGCTGCCCCCGCTTGTGCGAACGCTCGCGCTAGGCTCATCACGCCCTCGCCTTTTTCTTCTTTGCCAAGCCCCGTTTGACAAGCACTCAGCATGACCAAATCGGCTTGCAAGGGAAGCGCATAAAGGTCAGGTAACAACAACGAGCTATCCATCAACTCAATGCGCGGATTACCGTCGGCAAATGCATGGGTAGAAAAATGAAGCACCCTGTATTTGCCAGCGGCTTTTAGAAAGTGTTGGAGGTCAGCATTTTGCCTTTTCAGATTTTGATTGTCCCAACCATCAATGCCCAGCCAGCCAAAATCGGCAGGAGCCAAGGGAGCAAGCCCCCGCTCGTGGTTTGCAAAACCGGGGGCAATGGAAAGCAGGTAGTTGGAAGCCTTGGGTTTCAGGTTCTTTTGTTGGCGGAGCACTGCAAGCGACCAGGCGTAGCGGACTTCCTGATGGCGGAGGAGGTAGGCCGCATTGCGCAGGTTGGGAGCGTTGTCTACAGTCGTCACTAGTGCTTCAAAAGGTATGAAGTTCAGGATGCCGTCGGGCAAAACGGTGAGGATAGAAGCCTTGGCCGTTTCGGGTGGCAGTATTTTTTGCCAGAGCGCGTAGGCTGTTTGGAAGTATCCGGCCGGATCGTTCAAGATCGCATAGTCGTTTTCGAAGAAAGCCAGATAGCGTCGTATCAAACCTTTTAAATCTGCATCGTTTGGGATGCGATACCAAATCTGGTATTTGTCTTTTTGAAACACAAAAACGTCCATCCAGTGCTCGCTCATGAAGTATTCAACCAGCGCCTCACCCATTGAAAAGTCGCTCGGTGCAGGCAGCCAGTTGGCGGTATTGGTTTCAAAACCGGAGAGGCTGGGATATTCTTTTCGCAGGGTTTGTTCTAGTGCCGCAATTTGCCCTCGTATTCCATCAGCCTCGATGCGCCATTGCGGCACTTTGTCACTATTGGGCTCTAATAGGGGGTTTTTATCAAAATAGGAAAGACTTTGGCGCAGGGCACTGAGTTCATCAAAACGCTTATCGCTGCCCGAAAGCCGTTGGCGCACAAGATTGTCCTGCAAGGCTTCGAGCAAGAGGGCCGCTTTACTGCGTTCTGCAATGGCGAAGGCTTTTTCAAGCCAAACAGCTTGCCCAGTTTTTTCAAAGAGCAGCCGAGCCACATTCATGGCGGATTCCTCGCGGGCGCGGGCGTCTTTTTGCAAATTTAGTTTGGAGGAACTGTACTGGAACACATGGCGGAGGATTGATTCGGCTTGGTAGGCGAGATCATGGCATTCGAGGGCGCATTCGAGCCACCGTATATCGCCACTTTTTTCAAACAGGGCCTGCGCTGCCTCCGCCTTTGCAGTAAGCGCTTCGAAAATAGTATTTTCTTCATAGAATTGGTTA
>JACMMM010000306.1 GCA_014379065.1 Saprospiraceae bacterium | reverse complement strand
TGTCATCAAAACAGTCCTGAAGTCAAAGTGAATCGGAGCAGGAGACCCCTACGGGGTTCTTAAAACAATTGGTCAATAATCTATAAACAGGATTTCCCTACGGGAAGCCAATGTTACTGCGAATGAGCCTTTACCGAAATCCTTGCCGTTTCAAACCCGTCGAACAGAATCCGGGATGGCTCATCTTAAAGTATCCGCTTCAGCGGCAAATGCTTTACACGGCGTAGCACAAGCGGTACCTGTTCTATTTCCACCGAATCGCTGTCGAGGCCAAACCAGTTTTGCGGCGAAGCAGTAATGCTCTTGACGGCAAGATAAATGCGCATAACGGCCTGCTCCAATACGGGCAGGTCGTTTTCGTGTGACAGGAATTCTTGAATAATGACGAATTTAAAATCGCCGGTAGCAATCTCTCCGTGGCCGATGTGGTAGCGGGAATTAACAGCCAGTTCATCGTTTTCAAGGAGGTCTTCCACCACTTTTCGCAAAAAAACGTTCATCCGCTGCTCCACCCGGAACCCGAGCCGGAAATTTACTTTGTACACATCATCTCGGGAAATCATGTTCACCTTGTACTCCATGGTATACGGTTCGTCTGTTGTTTCGAGGTGAATGAACCAGTAAATGTCGGCGCGTTTGGGCTGGGTTTGAAGAATGGAATACAGGATCTTTTCCTCGACCTTTTTGGGCGATTTGGTGCTGCTGAGGAAAACCAGATTGGTGGCACACTTGGGAATGTCATCGTCGCTGCCCAGCAAGATAAGCTGGTCAATGTAGTCGGTGATCTTGACATTCTGGATGTAGCGATTTTTGATCCTTTTGGCTTGTACCCACACAAACATCAGGAAGAACAACATCGAAGCGATGATCACAGTAATAAAGCCACCGTCTTTGAATTTCAACAAGTTGGCAGCAAAAAACGCCCCCTCAAAACACAGATACCAAATCAGGAATGCCCAAACGTAAACGGACTTCACACGATTTAATACGAAAAAATTGGAAAGCAGAATCGTTGACATGAGCATGGTCAGCGTCACGGAAAGACCGTAGGCCGCTTCCATGTATTTGCTTTCTTTGAAATAAAAAGTGACAAATACACAACCTGCCCATAGTAGTGTATTGACGGCAGGTACATAGAGTTGCCCTTTCATCTGCGTCGGGAAAATGACCGTCAGTTTTGGCAGCAAATCCAGCCGGATAGCCTCGCTTACCAACGTAAATGACCCGGAAATCATGGCTTGGCTGGCGATGATTGCGGCCAAGGTGGCAATGGCGATGCCGAACGGCAAAAAGTAATCGGGCATCACGCCATAAAACGGGTTGACGTGCTGAGGCTCTAACTTGTCGCCCACCATTGCCATATACGTAGGCAATTTTTTGCCGGCGTACTGTAGGCACCATGTGGCTTGGCCCAAGTAATTCAATACCAGGGAAGATTTAACAAACAACCAGCTTACTCGGATATTCTGCTTCCCGCAATGCCCCAAATCGGCATATAATGCCTCCGCCCCTGTTGTACATAAAAAAAACCGCACCCATCAAAACAAGGGAGTGTGGATGGTGTATCAATATTTTTATTGCAAAAATAGGGTTCAGGGCCTGCAAAACAGTCCAATCGTGTGACAATGAAATAACACCCAATATCCCCAACATGGAAAACCAAAGCAACATGACTGGGCCGAAAAACTTGCCTACCGCCACCGTTCCAAACTGTTGGAAAATAAAAATCAAGGTGATGATGCCAATGGTAATCAGTACCGTCGGCAGGTGCATGTTCTGCAGGGCCGGTACTGAAGCTAAACTCTCAATCGCAGCCGAAACCGTAATCGGCGGCGTGATCATGCCTTCCGAAAGCACCGCACAGCCACCGATCATAGCAGGAAACAGCAGCCATTTCTTGCGTCTCCGAACCAAGGTGTAAAGCGAGAAAATACCCCCTTCGCCCTTGTTGTCAGCGCGGAGCACGAGGCCAATATATTTGAAAGAGGTTTGAATGGTAAGCGTCCAAAAAACGAGGGAAACGGCCCCCAGAATGGTCTCACGATTTACAATGCCATCGCCAACAATGGACTTCATCACATACAGAGGCGAAGTACCTATGTCACCATAAATGATGCCCAAGGTAATGACAAGACCCGCCGCGGTGAGTTTGTGGTGGTAACTCTGATCGCCGTTATTGGCCATTTTCATTGTTTTGGGACTTTAAGGCAGGAGATTATCAGTTCAAATGTCCAACGTCTAAAGTCCAAATCTAAAATCTATTTATTCGTCAAAACCAGGTATTCCCAAGGCTTCAAGTTTAATTGCATATCCTTGGTTAGTTGCACGGTACTCGCAACAAACACGTTGAGGTACACGCCCGAAATCACTACATCGCTGGGGTGGAGCGTGACGGCGCAAGGTTTGTTACTCAGGTTCATCACCACTACCAGCCTGTCTCCGTTTTTTTCTCGGGTAAATGCATATACCTGATCATCTTGGTCGGTCTCAATCTTTTCAAGTCTTCCGCCATTTCGGCCTGACCACAGTGCGCTGTTATTGTGCCGCAAATCGCAGAGTTTTTGGAAAAACGGGGTTTTTTCAAAATTTTTCCATTTGATTGGGTCTTTTTCAAAAAATGGCAGCCGCTGAGAAAGCCCGTCTTCCTGTCCGTTGTAAAGCATGGGCATCCCTTGCCAAGTAAACGCAAGTATGTTGAAAACATCTGCTGCGTCCCCGTACAGTTCGGCCTCGGTCCCATTCCAGGAGTTTTCGTCGTGGTTTTGCGTGAAATAAAGTTGCGTATATCCTTCGGGATAAAACCCGTTCAAAAACCGCAACAAAGTATCGAGCGATTGGGCATTTTGCTTGCCTGTTGCAATGTCCTTGGTCACGTCTTTCCACTTCCAGCCATAATTGGCGTTAAAACAGGAACGAAAATGTGCGGGTTCATCTTGCCATTCTGCGAGCATAAACACTTGCTTCACGGAATCGAGCGCCGGTCGGGCTTCTGCCCAAAAATCATTGGGAACAAGGCCCGCCATATCAACGCGAAAACCATCAATATCGCAATTTTTCAGCCAATACTGCATGGCGCCGATCATAGCGCGGCGCGTTGCAGGATTGGCGTAATCAAGGTCACATACGTCGCTCCAATCATGGATCGGTTCGCCATGCTCATTGATGGGCACGGTGAAATCACCTTTGTATTTAGTGAAATATTCTGGATGCGAGTTTTTCCATTCCGAATCCCAGGACGTGTGGTTAGGCACCCAGTCGAGGATAACTTTCAGCCCCAGTGCGTGGGCCTCGCTCACCAGATTTTTAAAATCAGCCTCTGTGCCAAAGACAGGGTTCACCGCCAAATAATCGCGCACAGAATAAGGGCTGCCAAGATCGCCCGGCTTCAATTTCCTGCGCTCTAAGCCGATGGGGTGAATCGGCATAATCCACAACACATCAATCCCCAAATCGCGCAACCGGGGAAGACCGGCCCGGACACCTGCAAAATTCCCAGCGGGCGAGAATTGCCGCACGTTGCATTCATACAGTACCGCACTGTGGGCCCATTCGGGTTCGGATACGGTATTAGTCGAAATGGCGGACGTTTGCACGGCAGGTGTTGACTGGTTTTGGCAGGCGTCAAACGCCAGCGCAGCGAGGAGGAGAATGAATAGTTTTTTCATAGAAAATCAGATAGTTGCAAGGGGCAGGCAAACAAGTCCACGATTGCACCCTTCGCGCTAAACCTTGCAACTTGATC
>JACMMM010000305.1 GCA_014379065.1 Saprospiraceae bacterium | reverse complement strand
TCCTCAGAAGTTAGTCCCGCCGATTTTGTGATGTCTTTGAACTTGAAGTTCCCTTCGTTGAGGTACAAGCGATTCTGGCCGTTGCTACAAACAAAGTAGACGTCGGGCAAATTGTCGTTGTTCACATCCGCGATGGCCACTCCGCCACCGTTGTACACATTGATGTTTGTGGCAAAGTTATTTGCCTTGGTTTCTTTGATCTGGTTTTGAAAATCAATGCCTGTCTCGTCCGCGCTGAGTAATTGCAACAAAGGGTTTTTGGCCGTTAGCGTTTCTTCTACTATGTGCAATTCTCCCGGACGATAACCAACATCTCCTCTAGGCCAAAATTTCCAAGCTGCGAAGCCTCCGACTATGAGCGCAAGTAGAATTAAAAGAAGGCGTTTTGGCATTGGCCTGCGGGTCGAAGTCGCAGCAGTTGTTGGCTTGCCCGCCTTTGCTCCTGCCCGCCGAGCCTCGGCAGGCGGGAAGGCTTCAGCAGGTAAAGCAGGCTTATTTGATTTCTTACTCATTGTGGAATGACAAAATTTGGCGCGAAAGATAGGATAACGTGCTTATTTTAAGCGTACATCTCGGCTATCTGCTGACTGCATTTTTGAAGAATGACCCGCCGCTTCATTTTGAGCGTCGGCGTTAGTTCGGCTTCCGAACCGTCGGTTTTTACAGCTTCCCAAGGTTCTGCAACGAGCGCGAATTTTTTGAGTTGATCCACATGGCTGAAATTCGGATTTACGCGCTCCAGCAGCATTTCGTAGCGGTGTATCACTTTTGGATTTTCAATCATTTGCGGCAGTGTTGTCCATTCCACGCCGTGTTTTTTACACCAATCGCGCAGACCTTCCGGAGAAGGCACGATGAGTACCGACACAAACTTCATGTTTTCGCCCACGACCATGGCCTGCTCTACGAGGTGGTGTTCTTTGAGCATGGATTCGATGGGCGTTGGGGCCACGTATTTGCCGCCGCTGGTTTTCAGGAGTTCCTTTTTGCGGTCGGTTATTTTTAAAAATTTGCGGCCTCCAGGACCGTTCACAAACATTCCTACGTCGCCAGTAGCGAGCCAACGTTCGCCATCTATCTCGCGTATCATTTGGCTGGTCTGTTCGGGTTGTTTGTAATATCCGAGCATCAAACCGGGGGTTTTGGCGAGTATTTCGCCCTCACCAGGTCGGAAATCAGGGCCTTCCTCAATGCGAAGTTCAACCCCTTCAAGAGGTATTCCCACGGTGCCAAGCATGGCCTCACCCGGGCCAAATCCGTTAACGCTAAGACCCGGCGCTACCTCACTGAGCCCATACAATTCGCGAACGGGGATGCCTGCTGCATTGAAGCTGCGCAATACCCGCATTGGGCAAGCACTAGCGCCCGTGCTCATGCCTTTCACGCAGCCGCCAAGGCCTGCGCGCCATTTCGAGAAAATGAGGCGGTCGGCGATTTTCCATTGAAAAGCCTTCCAGCCCGAATATTTTTTGTCAAATTCCCAATCTTCCGTGAGGCTCAAGGCCCAAAAGAAAAGCCACCGCTTCAGGCCATTCAACTCCAAACCTTTGTTGTAAATCCGCTCGTACACCTTTTCCAGTAGGCGTGGCACACATGTGAAAAAGTGAGGTCGGATGGCCTGAAGATCCCCCGATTCGCCACCCAAATTATCCGTACCTGTGAACGAAATGCTCGCGCCTATTGCGGTAAAAAGATACACCGCTACGCGTTCGTACACATGGCTAACAGGAAGGAAACTCAGCACACGATCACCAGAAACGATTGGTACAAGTTTGCCTACCATCTCCACGTTGAAAGCAATGTTGCGGTGTGAAAGCATTACGCCTTTGGGGTTGCCTGTAGTGCCGGAGGTATAGATGATGGTGGCCAAATCGTCGGGTCGAATGCTGCTTTTAATGCGCTCGACTTCCGAAAAATCTGAATTTTCAGGGGATAAAAATTCTGACCAACATTGTGCGCCTGACTGCTCATGAAAAGTGAAAACCTCTTTCAAACCGGGCACTTTTTCTTTGGCGGCCAATACTTTGTCGAGTAAATCACCTTGGCCGACGATGCAGTATTTTGCTTCTGATTCGTTTAAAATGTACTCGTATTCGCGGGAACTTATGCTGGGGTACATCGGCACGTTTATCACGCCAATTTGGAGCATGGCATAATCGAGCGCCACCCATTCAGGGATGGTTTGATAGACAGCGGTAGCCACTTTATCGCCTGGACGCAACCCTAGTTGGAGAAGCCCAAGGCTGGCGCGATTGGCCAGCGAAACCATTTGGGCAGTAGAGATATAACGCCATTCGTTGTTGATTTTTTGGCCGAAGGCTTTTTCGAGCGGGTAGTCGCGGAGTTGTTGGTATAGGTAGTCGAATAAGCGTTTTTCAAACATGGAGGAGCTTTTTTTATCACAAATACCTTTCCTGAAGGACTTTGATATGGTGGATTTGATGCCCAATGATAATGAAAAAGAGCGCACGGACGGAAACTTTCCAATTGCTCGCTATGATCAGGAATTTTGACTGTTCTTCAGAGCATTGCGCTGCGAGCGCAAGCGTGTTATCGCGCACTGCTTTCCATTCTTTCAGCAAATCTTTGATGCTGCGTTCCTCCACTTTGGCTTCTTCCATCCAGAAATCCTGATTGAAACCCGACAAAGGTGCTCGGTCGCCCCGGATACCCCAAAGGGCCCGGAAAGCAAACACCCGTTCCGCATCAATGACATGGATAAGTAATTGTTTGATGGTCCACTTGCCTGGCTCGTAGGCATGGTTGCCCTGGTCTTCAGGAAGGCTTCCTAGTAATTGCTGCGCTTCTTTGAAAGTTTTTTTCAATAGGCTTTGCACCGTGCCACGAGCGGGCACTGCATTCAGGTAGCCTTCGTAAAACTGGGCAAACTCGCCTTTCTTTGGCCTTTTCATGTTTTGGCCAATTTTGTCATGAACCAAACTTCAAACCCGGTAAACACAACATAGCACCACAAGAAAATACCCACAAACCACTGATTGGAGGGCGCTGCCACTTGTTGATAAACAAACAGTGCGGCCAAAGCCACCACCATTTTTCCGAATACCGACACAGAAACGAGGTTGGTGAATGCGTGTTTGTTTTGGCTTCGCGCAGAACTTGCCCCGGCATAAAAAAGCCCTGTGCAGACCAACGCGAAAAGAAAGATCGAACCTGCCGCAAATTTCCAATGCTGTTGGGCCTGCGGTGCAAAAAAATGTAGGCCAGCCAGCACCACTGCCGTGCAAGCCGAGATCAATAAAAGGTTTTGAAAAAAAGACTTAGGGCTCATATATTTAAAAAAAAGAGAGGGGCTTAAAGGGTTGATGAGGGTTTATAAAGTTGATGAAGGTTTATTTTTGCACTCGAAAAGAGACCGATTCCCCACTTTCGTGTGAATATTATCAACCCTTATAAACTTTATAAACCCTCATCAACCTTTTAAACCCCCCTCTCTGGTTTTATTTATCGTTCAGCAACTGTCTGTAAATCGCGTAAATCGAAGCGGCCATAAAAAAAATGGTCAGAAACACAGCCCACAAAGGCCGCGCTAGTCCCATCCAATTATCAAGCCAACGTCCGATGAAAGCACCCAATAGGCAGGCCCCAAATAGTTGGAAGGCCAAGCCACCGTACTTCATACTGGCTTTAATTGCGGACTTCCGCTGCTCCTGCGGCGACAGCTTTGGTTGCGGTGTTCGTGGCATCTGTGGCTGTTTTGATGTCAAAGTGCTTTACAGTGCCGTTGCTTGTAGTGCCAACGTCCATCTTACAGGCGACGTTGAACTTGGCCCCGCTTTGTACAATGAGTTTATTGGTCGTGATTTCTCCTTCCACTTCGGCGGTTTCGCGTACGTTGAGGAGTTCGGTGACATAGAGATTGCCTTTGAAACGGCCTTCGATGACAGCATTTTGGCAACGGATTTCACCCTCTACCATGCCGGTGGGCCCGATAATGACCTTGCTTTGGCAACTAAGTTTGCCTTTGATCGTACCATCTACGCGCAAATCGCTGTCGCAGCGCACCGTGCCTTCTATCACCGTGCCTTTCACCAACGCATTGAGTGCGCCTGCGGGTGAAGTTGCTGCGGTTTTCTTGGAGTCTTCTGTTTCTTTTGTTGTTCCAAACATAACGTAATCTCGGTTTTGAAAATGAACAGTAGGAGTGTAAACGATTAAAAATCAACGTGTTTTACCCGGAAGGCTTCCGAAAGAGAAATTTAGAGGATTGCAAAAATGAAAAAGATTCCCGGTGTGGCAAAGCCTCCGGGAATCTTTTTACCAACAGCCCAAATGTGGAGGGATGTGGAGAAAGGGTTGAGCATGTGGAGATTTGAGATCGTTGAGATTTTACATTCAACATTCTCAACGATCTCAACCCTCCATAATCTTAGAAACTGGGGCAGTAAACGCCACGGCG
>JACMMM010000304.1 GCA_014379065.1 Saprospiraceae bacterium | reverse complement strand
GAGCTTGCCATCGGCAAATTCGGCCCGCACGTCATTCCATTTGAGAGCAAATTTCACATCGAGGCCCGGCAGCAAGTTGTACTGAAAATTGACCAATATGCTGTTGCTAAACGACTTGCCTTCTGAATTGTAGAAATAAACCACCATCGTGGTGTCTCCCAAAATCACCACCGGCGGTTGCTCCACATCTACCAGCACCTGCCGCACAAAATCCGTACGGTACAAATCCACGCTGAAACTAGCGTCGCGTGCGGCGATTTTGAAATTGTGGGTGTAGTTGAGGCCGTAATTCCACGCCTCCTCTGGCCCCAATTTTTCATCTGCATTTCCAAACGGAGGGCGGGAAAATTGGAACACGCGATTGCTCGCCAGCAAGCTGATGTTCTCGGCCATCACATTCGGCGAGCGGAAACCCCGTCCTGCCGACACGCGCACGATGCTTTTTTCCGTGAAATTGTACTTGGCGCTCAGTCGTGGCGTGGCTTGCCAGCCGAAACGGCTGTTCCAGTCAATGCGCCCACCCAGCACCACCACCAAATCTGGAATTTCCATCCGCAGGCTAGGCCGGCTGAACGTGTATTCTGCCATAAAGCCCGGCACAAATTCCCGGCGATCTTGACTGCCTTCGTTCACACTTTCTTGAATGTCATCGTATTGTACCGAGGGCGCGACCAGGATTTTGTGGTTGGTGTTGCGGATGATGTTTTGAAAAAGGGTTTGCCAATAGAGCGATTTTTGCTCAGCAGCATAAGCATTTGGGCCAAATTGGGAACGTGTGCGGTGCCAGGACACTCCCACGATGTTGCCCAGTTCTAGAAATTGTTTGCCCAAAAACTGCTCTTTACCATACTTGCCCCAGGCTTCTATCCGGTCGTTTTGCTGGTCAATTTCGAAGCGTGGCCCAAGGTAGTCAGGGATATCTTCAAACTGCCCGCTCTGGCGACGGTCGGTCAGTGCCTGCACGTTAAATTGGGCGCAGCCCGCCGGCCCATCATATTTCCAGCGGTACAGTCCGTTGAGTTGCTGACGATTGGGAGCGTCTTTGAAATGATCGCCATTCGTATCCCAATTGTTTTCTACAAATGAGCCATGGAGCAGGAGACCATTGTGGGCGGTTTTGCCTTTTTTATTCAAATGGACGTTAACCTCGCCCCGGCCTTCCGTGCTGCTGAATATGTTGACGAACAAGGGTTTGTCCGTGTCAGGCTTCACAATTTCGGCGTTTACTTGACCTGTAATACCGGTGTTGCCGTTCTTCACCGTGCTCGCCCCTTTGGCCAAATCCACACCGCTCAGCCAAGTCCCAGGAATGTATTCAAATGCAAAGGGTGTGGCAATGCCCGTCATGGTAGGCCGATTTTCCACCAGAAATTGGCTATAAATACCGCGCAGGCCGAGGAGTTGAATTTCCTTCACGCCCGTTAATGCGTTGGGGTAGCTCACATCAATCGCGCCGTTGGTCTGGAAACTCTCGGAGAGGTTGCAACAAGGCGCTTTGCGGAGTTCCTTACTTGTAATGGTCTCCACATTGCGGATGCCGAGGGTGGAGATATGCGTATCGAAGCCCTTGCCTTGCACTGTCACTTCTTGCAATTGAGTCACGCCCTTCACTTCGATCCAAACCTTGTTTTCTCCTGGCAGCACTTCGACTTCGGCAGAAGAATAGCCGACATAATTGACTACCACAATACCCGCTTTGGTGTGTACGGGAAGGCTAAAACGACCTTCACTATCCGTTACAGTGCCTTCTTTGGTGTCTTTCCAAAAGACAGAAGCCCCAATGAGGAGTTCCTCTTTTTCGTTCGTGACAATGCCTGTGATGGTTGTTGATTTTTTACCCGCCGTAGCTAGTTCATCCGCCGAAGTTTTAACGGAGGAGGGAGCGGAGGCGGGGGGGATTTGGGGATTTGGGGATGGGGGATCAGTTTGTGCAAGAAGGGGGCTCAATCCTGTTATAAACCCAATTAGGACGATGATATTTTTCATTGCTGGAGAGTTGCTTGTGCGACGGAGAGTCGTTCCGCCTGTAAATGAAATGGTTGACCGAAACCAAGGTTTCAGGAAGCGGGGGATTGACGAGCCTAAAAATTAGCGCTATCCCACCACCTTGCGGAGTGTCATTCCGCCAAACAACTGAGATCTAGCAACGAAAAACACCGTGGTGTATGCAGATCATACGCCCTGATGGAGATAAGGGCGGTGGTCTTTCAAAACCTGAAAGACTGACCTTTTTTACGGCTTGAAAAACGGGAGGAAAATTGAAAAAACTGAGAGCGAGTGCCCAATTTTTGGGAGTGTCAAATTTCTTGAAATCAAAACTACCGACCTCAAATTCAGTCTTGAGTTGAAAAACCTGGGTGGTTTTTTTGGTGCAACCTTGGTTTCCGGCATCGGCCTTTTTACAACAAGAGCGTTTCGCGGGGGCGACCTTTTTTAAACAACAACCGCCACTGTTCTGGGCCAACTGGTCACCATGCGTTCGACAAGTATGGTCAAAAGCAAAAAGGGAGACCGTGGTTTCCCCCAAGCAGTAGCAATAAACCTTTTGTATGCTTACGCCCACAGAAGCACTCAGCAGTGCTGCCATCCAAAGCCAAACGAACGTTATTCTTGTGCGGGCGATCATTGTTGAAAAATCAAGTGTGCAAAGATAAAGCCGCAGTATTAGAACTGCAATTTTAAGCAATAGTTTGCCAAGTGTTGACACTCCCAACAGACCTAATCATTGCCCGCAAGTGTGTTCGATAAGCAATTCAGTCACTTGTAAAAAAGTCAAAACAAGAAAGGTAAATTGGGAGATAAGTGCAAAATAATTTGTTTTATTTCATTGTTTTCAAAAATTTCTTCGTAAAAAATTGATGCAAGAGGAATTTTTTGCATTAAAATACGATTATATTTGCAGCACAAAAGAAGCTCCCAATTTACTAACCTCGTTACCCCTTCAAACTATGCCTCCCCCAAAGGTGTTTTATCGCGGCAGCAATGCCAATCTTCTGCATACCCTCCGTATAAGCGGAGGCGGTTCGCTCCAAGTGGAGCAAATTCCCGAATCTTTATCTTTCCAAGACCTTGCCCGGATGTCGGATGTTGGCATGCTCGTATTGCAACACGAGCCACCCTCTTCAGACAGCTTCGCATCGCTCCGCAATTGGCAGCGTGAAAATCCTGATGTCCCAGTATTGGTACTGACCT
>JACMMM010000303.1 GCA_014379065.1 Saprospiraceae bacterium | reverse complement strand
GCGGCGGCTGCGGACTTCCACTTGTGGCATAACGTTGTTGAGTGCTTTCTTCCAGATTTGCAACTCGTCCTCGTTGGTGCGGCCTTTTATGATGTCAAGTGCATCATAAAAAATGCCAAATGCAACGCTCTTCTTGCCGTCCCACATAAGGTTATTGACGAAACGTGTTACCATCGTATCGTTATAACGCGGGTCTGCGGCCAATACTCGAGGTTTCGGTTTGTGCTTACGCATTTTATGAAATGATAAAGTGATGAAATGATGAAGTGATTTTGGCAGCGATGGTGATGTTGAATCACTTTATCGCTTTATCCCTTCATCGCTTTATTTTTTAGGACGCTTGGTGCCGTACTTAGAGCGGCTCTTGTTGCGCTTTTGTACGCCAGCCGTGTCGAGCGCGCCGCGCACGATGGTGTAACGCACGCCTGGAAGGTCTTTCACACGGCCACCGCGCACGAGCACAATGGAGTGCTCTTGAAGGTTGTGACCTTCACCGGGGATGTAGCAAATGACCTCAAGGCCGTTCACAAGGCGCACTTTCGCTACTTTGCGGAGCGCCGAGTTAGGCTTTTTGGGTGTCGTGGTATACACACGGGTGCATACGCCACGCTTCTGCGGGCTGGAATTGAGCGCTCGGCTCTTGCTCGCATACTCCACCTTTTCGCGGCTTTTCCGCACAAGCTGATTGATGGTTGGCATACTGTTATTCTTGCTAAAATTTTTGTAACTCGTTCAAAATCAATGAAAAAAGGGTAAAAAACCACTCCTTTTTTCCAAAACGGTGGCAAAGGTAGTTCGACTACCTCGTATTTTCCAAATAGGACTCAAAGTTTTCTGTGTAAAAAAAGTGTTGCGCTCACCTTATTACCGTCACATCTCCTTTGTACGGCAACTCCTCCCCATCAATAAAGCGCACCAACGCATACCAGGCAAACACGCCATCTACTTTTTGGCCCTTGGCGGTGCCGTCCCAGCCAAAGTTGGGCTCGTTCAACCCAAAGTCGCGGTTTTCGTAAATCAGGCTGCCCCAACGGTCATAGATACGGAGCAAGGAAATTTGTTCCGCTGCTGGCCCTCCAAATCCCGTGAAATGATCGTTCGGATAGGGCTTGTCAGGCTCAAAAATGTTGGGAAAATACACCGGGCGGTCTTTTTTGACATGAATCGTAACAGTGTCAAAGGCCATACAGCCATCTTCGTCGGTAATTTTTACGATGTAGCGAATGTCGTTTATCGCCGTAGCCGTCGGTTCGGCGATATTGGTTTCGCTCAGCCCAATGGTCGGCGACCATTCAAAAGTAACTACGCGGCCAAACGGGGCAGTCACCGTGCTGATGTCCACCGTGAAGCCAAGATCAAGCGTCGTGTCGGCAGGTTCGGAGATTACGATGAGCGCTGGTGGTTGGCTTATCGTAGCGAATACCGAATCTCTACAACCATAAGCGTCTTTGATGTTCACCCAATAATCGCCCGCCAACAAATTTTTCAATGTATCCGAGGAGAAGAACGTAATGCCGTCGGGACTGAACTTGTAAGGCGGTCTTCCTCCTATGCCTTCCACTCGGATTTCGCCTTCAGGAGTACCGTTGCAAATAAGGTTCAACACGTCAATCAGGTTTACGGCTATATCTGGCGGCTCTATGATAAACACGCCGCCGACGATGATGCATTCGTTTCGATCTGAGACGGTTACGTCATATTGGCCGGGCTTTAAATTGGCAATGGTTTGTGTGGTTGCTCCATTAGACCATTGGTAAGTGTACAGGCCGACGCCGCCGGAAGGGATGGCTTCGGCCATGCCGTCATCAGCCCCAAAACAAGAAATGTTGACAGTATCAATGGCCAGTTTGAGTTCGGGATTGTCCGTAACCTTAACAAGGAAATCACCCTTACAGAGCACCGCGTCAATGGCGTGAACGGGGTATGTCCCTGCGGCAAAACCGCCTTGAGTATTGCTGGGGATGTAGCCGCTGCCAAAATTGAACTGAATAAGGGGCTTGCCATTGGTAACATTGAGCGTGATGACCCCATTGGAATCGCCAAAACAAAGCGGTGGGTCAACGCTAACTTCTGCTGTCAAGATCCGTTCGTCCACCTGGATGCCCAGATCGGTTCTACAATTGTTGAAATCAACAATTGCGAGGGTGTAAAAACCAACCCCGAGGCTGTCAAGCGAGTTTTCAGTCGTGAAAGGCCCATTGTTCCAGCTAAACAAATAAGGCGGAGTGCCACTCGTGATATTATTGATAGTTATTTGACCATTGGCCGTTCCGTTGCAATCGGGGGCCGCAATAAGCGTGTCCACTTCCACATCTGGGTGAATGATGACAGATTGAATAGCGGTGACTTTGCAACCAAGATCGGTTTCCAAGGTAAGTACCACCGGGTGAACACCGGGTGTGTTGAACGCCACCGTGTGTGGGCCTTTGCCGGTAGCGGTTTGTGGCACAGCATCTGCGCCAAAGCTCCAGTTCCAGGCCGTAATGCCGCCCAGCGCAAAGGTGGAAGCGTCTATCACTTGCACGGGCGTACCGAGGCATACTTCATCAGGAATGGTTTCAAATTTCGCTTCAGGGCCTAAGAACTCACCAGTCCCTCCAAATTCGATGGAAAAACCGTTGCCAGTGGCCGAAAAATTATTGACCGCCAGCGCATAAGTTTCACCCTCAATCATGTCCAAAGGTTTGAGCCAGGCATCGTCACCAGGTTCTGAACACCCTGCGTCTTCGCTGATGTCGGGGTCGCCGCTGACCATGCCAGTAGGGCCTAAACAGGGAGCAGAGTTGACGTTTTGGCTTTGGCCAGAGGCCATACAGCGTTCTATCACTTTACCATTGCAGCTTCCGATGCCATTGGGCAAGCGGTATATGATAAAATCAAGATCGTCAGGGCCATTTAGGGGGGTCAGGGTCATGGTCAAAGTGCCTGATTTCGAACAAGTCCAGACAAACCATGTGGAGTTGGACTCATAGATTCCGGGCACGCCGTTGCTAAAGCAGCTGGCATCCTGCATTTCCTGATTATTGCTCCCGGCACCCGTTACATATTGTACCACAAAAGGTGATTTATCACATAAAATGGAAGACGTTGGGCAGTCGGAAGTGGGTACTACGGGCGGATTGTAGTTGTTGATACAGATTTGGAAAGTACCTTCCTGGCCGCCTCCGCCTTGAACCCGAATCAGATAGGTGGAACCGACAAAAAGGCCGCCCTTGTAGGCTTCTGCCACGTTGTTGTTGCCCGTGGATGCATCGCATACAAGTTCATTGATGACTCCGCCGCAAGTGCCGAAGTAGAGTGCCACCTGTGGATTTTGCAAATCGCCGCCGGGCGCTTGAGCCGTCGCACCACGCACGGTAATCGTGATATCTGTTGCAAGTGCGGTGAAGGCGAACCAAACGTCGCTCTGCACCGAGCCGAAGCAGCCGGGTGCACCATAGGCCGAGGGCGTAGCGATTAAATTGGTATAGGCTTCCACCGGGCTACACCATGTCAATTGTGCTGGCAGGACGATGGGGCTGGAGCATTCGTCGTTGGAAGGTTGCGCGAAAGCACTTGCAGCGCAAAGAAAGAGGGCAAAAAAGAGGGTAGTTTTTCTCATGGTATGCTGTTAAAATCGGGTTATTTAGGATATGCCTGGATATTGGGGCAATGTACACCCCAAGACGCAAAAACAATACGCATTGTTGGCGGCTGTGGTTGTCAAAGTTTTCTTAAAATGGTGAAATCCAAACTGAAAGCCCTTCTAGCTGTATAAAATTCTATATTAATGCCGCGAAATTAGCAAAATAAGCTTCGCCAGAGATTCTCTACTTTTGCCGCCGATGAAACATCTCCCCAACGCACTCACACTTGCCAACCTGTTCTGCGGCTGTTGCGCTTTGCTCCACACATTTTACTGGCAGCCCGAAATGGCGGCCCTTTTTACCCTTGGGTCATTCGTGTTTGATTACTTGGACGGGATGGTGGCAAGGGCATTAAAGGTAAGTTCGCCGTTGGGCAAGGAACTTGATTCACTCGCGGACGTGGTGAGTTTTGGGGTAGTTCCTGGAGCGATATTGTATCGTTTGTTGAGTGGGGATATTTCGATCACTGCTGCTTTTGGAAACTCATTGGTAGAAATTTATGCCCTACCCGCGTTTATCCTTTCCGCCTTTTCGGCGTTGAGATTGGCAAAGTTCAATTTGGATACCCGGCAAGCAAATTATTTCATCGGACTTAGCACCCCAGCTTGTACCGTATTTGTGCTCGGACTTGCTTTGACCGCACACCACAATCGGTTTGGATTGAAGGACATGATTGAAAATCAATGGTTTTTATACGGACTTGTCGGGCTGCTATCCTGGCTTTTGGTGAGCGAAATTCCGATGTTTGGCATGAAAATAAAACGTTTTGATTGGAAGAGCAATGTGTTCAACCTCGCGTTTTTGGCCTTGTTCGCTGTGCTTGTTTTCTTTTTGAAAGAACTGGCTTTGTCGGTCATCATCATCTGTTACATTGTTTTGTCTGTCATTTTTAAAAATAAAATCATTGCAGGATAATCTAGCCACTAATTGCACGAATTTTCACTAATATTGACTCAATTTAGTGAAAATTTGTGCAATTAGTGGCCAACCAAATCACCACATCAACAAATAAACAACACCATGAAGTTTATCGCCGAAATTGACATCATGCCCCACCGCGAACTGCTCGACCCACAGGGCAAAGCCGTGGTGAACAATATGAAACACCTCGACCTTGCGGGCATTGTAGATGTGCGCATCGGTCGCCACGTAAGCATGACGCTGGAAGCCAATTCCGAAACCGAAGCCCGTCAAAAAGTGGACACCGCCTGCCAGAAATTGTTGGCGAACCTGATTATGGAAACTTATTCATTTTCGATTAAATCCGCCTGAGGACGTTGGACTCTGGACATTGGACGTTGGACTTGCACTCGTGAATCCAGAATCCAACGTCCAGAGTCCAATGTCCAGAGTTCAACATCCAACGTCCCATGCTCTACATCGTCCCAACGCCCATCGGCAACCTCGAAGACATCACCTTGCGCGCCATTCGGGTGCTCAAAGAGGTAACCGTAGTATTGGCGGAGGACACCCGTACAAGCCGCCGACTACTCGACCATTATGAAATAAAAACGCATCTCCGCGCTTTCCACGCCCACAACGAACACGCAAAAGTAGAGCATGTGGTGGACGAGTTGGCTTCCGGCGTGACCATGGCGCTCATATCCGATGCGGGCACACCGGGCATTTCTGATCCCGGTTTTTTATTGGCGCGTGCCTGCCATCGCCGGGGCGTTCGAGTAGAATGTTTGCCGGGTGCCACGGCTTTTGTTCCCGCCTTGGTGGCCAGTGGTCTGCCTTGCGACACCTTCCATTTCGAGGGTTTTTTGCCGCACAAAAAAGGCCGCCAAACACGGTTGAAATATCTTGCCACCCTGCCGCACACCTTCGTGCTCTACGAATCGCCATTTCGGTTGGTAAAATGTCTGGAAGAACTCATCGCGCACTGCGGCGCGGAACGGCAAGCCTGCGTGGCTCGGGAACTCAGCAAAAAGTTTGAAGAGGTGAAAACGGCCCCACTCTCGGAATTGCTCACGCATTTTACCTCAAAGGAGGTAAAGGGGGAGATTGTGGTGGTCGTGAGCGGGGGATGAAATATCCAATATCCAACAAGGAATTTCCAATTTCCAAGTGGGCTCCGGGCTTAGTATCTGTTGTGGGATATTATATCTTTAATTTCAGTGTGAGTCGCCAAGCGCTAGTCCTACTTGGACATTGGAAATTCCTTGTTGGATATTGGATATTTGAAAAACCCTTGTTGGATATTGGATATTTTCATCTCCAAACCGCCGTGCTTCCCTCCGCCGCAAATTGCACTTCCAGCAAGTGCGGGAAAAAATCCTTCAAACTGTCAATATGTGACACGATGTAAATCTGCCGGAATTGCTCCTGTAAATAGTTGAGCGCCAGCATCATTTCCATTCGACGCTCCTCGTCCTGGCTGCCAAAAATCTCGTCGAACGCGAGAAACTCCATCCGCCTTTCAGCCGACGAGCCGCTCAGATCCATGATGGCTTTTGTGATGGCGATGCGCAGGCAGAAGTTGGCGAGATCCACCTCTCCACCGCTAAACCGCTCAATGGGGTAAAATATCCCGCCGTCGGTGATGGCGAAGTCAAAATTCTCGTCCACACGGATGCCCTCGTATTTGCCTTTTGTGATACGGTTGAACAAATCGCTGGCTTCGAGCGAGATGCCTGGGCTTACTTTTTCCAGGATTTCGGTTTTGAACAGTCCGAGCATTTCGGTAAGCCTTCGAAGCAGTTCTACCTCTTCCAATTTGTCGCTGATTTGGGCAAGGATGCGCTCGTTGATGCGAAGCTTTTCTGTGGATTTTGATTGCTCGTTTTGGAGTTCGAGGCCCGTTTTTTCCAAGGCTCGCAAAGTCTCGGTTTGTGCCTGAAACGCCTCGGTAAAATTGGTAACGGCCTGTTTAGCAAGATTGTACGCCTGCTCATCATAGCCAACGGTGGCAAGTTCTGCCGTCAGCGTGGCGATTTTTTGACCGGCTTCGGCAATCCCCGATTCAGCAGATTTCAGGGCGGACAGGGTGGCCGGAAGTTCGCGGGCAAGGTAGTTTTCTTGCGATAAAAATTCGCGGTATCGCGGCTCTTGTGCTGCAAGTTTTGCTTTTACGCTTTGATAAGCCGCCTCATCAAAATGGACTTCGCCGATCTCGCGGAGGATGGTTTCGTCGGCGGTGAGGCGACTTTCCAGTTGTCGCTTTTGGTTTTCTTCGGTTGTTTGCTGGCGAGCGACTTCGGTCAAGCGTGTCTGTTCCTGAAGTAATTTTTCGGCCTCCAAGCGGGTGGTGGCTTGTTGCGTTTTCAAGGAAAGCCCCGCTTCAGTGACGGTTTTTTTCTGGACTTCCAGTTGCTGCAACTGCTTGGTTTGCAGCGCAATGATTTCATTTTCCAGTTCTGCCAACGCGCGTTCGTAGCCATCGAGCAAAGGTTGGAGGCAGGTAGGGCAATTGCCTTCGCTGCCCAATGCTCGCAGGCGTTCCAACTTTTCAGAGCGCTCGCGTACACCCGCTTGTATGCCGCCGATCTGTTGGTCAATACTGCGGAGATCGCCGCGCTTGGTTTCCATTTCGGCTTCCAAGTTGGCTACAGATTTTTGTTTTTCAACCAATGCTGATGCTATGCTAGGCCGCTCCGCCGACTGCTCCGCCAAGGTCTTGATCTTTAAAACCGTGGCAGCTAATTGCTCACTCGTCTCCGCGATTTTAGTCAACCGTGCTTCGCGGTTGATATGCTTCGAGCGCTCGTGTTCCAATGCATCAAACGCTTTTTTCTCGGCTTCGTAGCCAGTAAATTCGGCTCGAATATTATCTTGAGTTGCCTTTTGCTGATGTAAGTCCGCTTCCTTTTTTTTCAGGTTTTCTACCTGCAAAATCAATCCTGCGCGTCGTTCATCGGCTTGTGCGAGTTCGTTGCGCAAGGTGCTGTGGCGTTTGAATCGGGTTTCCTCCTGGTCAAATTTTTCCTTCTCGGCTCGGTGTTTTTCCTGGATACCCTGGAGTATTTGCCGTTCGTTTTTTACCGCCAAACTATTCGTTTCCAGTGCTTTTTCACGCTCGGCCATCTCACTTTTCAGGCTTTCTCTGGAGTCGTCGGAAAGAAGGTTTTGGCGTTGGCCGGCGGCTTGGCTGCTGAGGTCTCGGAGATCAGTGTTCACTCGAGACTGTGCATCGTCGAGTGTATCTAGACCGAGCATCCGGCGCACCATGCGCTTGCGGGCTTCTCCAGAAGTATCTGAAAGTTCTGAGAGTTCTTTTTGGCCAGAAAAAACGGAGCGTTTGAAAGCATCGCGTTCCATGTGAAGCACTTTCACCAACTCGTCGTTGACAGGCGAAACGCTCTTGGCCACTAGCACATCGTTCTTATAAAACTCGGCCCCAACGGCCAGGGCTTTGCCCCGAAACTCGCGCCGCACCCGATAGCCGATCTCACCAATCATGAAATCCAATTGCAATTCTACCGTGGCTTTTGGATCCGCGAATGCCGAGCGGACATGGGCTTTGTTGCCTTCATCCCGTCCAAAAAGACAGTACAAGATCGCCTCGAAAATGGTGGATTTGCCCGCGCCGTTTTTGCCGATAATGCCGACCAGGCCTTCCCGGAATTCTAGTTCGAGGTGGCTGTATTGTTTGTAGTTGGAGAGTTTTAAGTTGTTGAGGATCATTGTTTTTCTTGTAGCACTCCTTTTTGGTCAATGAGGTATTTTGCTTTGATTTCTTCTCGGCCTTTGACATTCCACTTGCTTAATTTTTCAAACCAATCCTTGTCTACAATTGCACCTTGAAAGTTAGCTCCTTCGAGACAAGAGTCTTCAAAATTTGCCCCTTGCAAATTTGCGCCGATAAGCTCTGCCTTAAAAAAATTTGACCTCTCGAGCCTTGCTCTTCGAAGGTTTGCTCTCATAAGATTTGCTTCCCGAAAATCTGCTTCCCAAAGGTTTGCCAAATAGAGATTTGCCTCAATGAGTTCTGCTTTAAAGAGTTTTGTACTTACTAACCTTGCTTCTTCAAGGTTTGCCCCTTGAAGGTTTGCAGCCCAAAGATTCGCCATGCTTAGATTCGCATTATGAAGGTTAGCGCCTTGTAGTTCTGCCCAACCAAAATCGGCCTTCTCAAGGTTTAAATATCTTAAATTTGACCTTTTAAGTTTTGCGCCAAAGAAACGTGCTCCCTCTAAGTAACAATTTCCTAAATTGATGTCTGTTGTTACCCCCAATTTATTCAGCCTCTTCACTGCTCCTACAATCCTATACATCGCCTCTTTTTCATCCCACCCCCGATAATCGTCTATTTCTTCGTGCAGTCGTTCGATTTTATCTCTTTTATTTCTCAATGCCTCATAAATTGAAAGCAAAATGCCGAATACGAGCAAGTCAAAAATCATCCCGTTGGCCTCTACCAACAGGTCGTGCCAACTGAAGTCTGCTCCGTCTTTGTAGTTGAGGAAGCACATAAATCCACCCCAGAGCAAAGCGGCCAAAACAAAAAAGCGGGCTGGGCGGGTTATAAAAAAGTCAATGGCTTTTTTCATCGGCTTGCGTTTTTAGAAAGACCTGAGAATCTTGGGATTGTATCAAAAATTGGTGAATGACTGAATTTGTCTGAGTGGAAAAAATTTATCTGTTGCATAACCGAACTTCCCGAAAGTTTAAAACTTTCGGGAAGTTGGATTCCTGCGAAAGCAAAACATGATTTGGTGAAAAAAACAGCCTTCCGACTTTTGATTCAACCCCAGGGTGGAAGCCCATTAATACCACTCACTAACCATTTTTAAAAACCGGTCATCAGGCTTTATCTCATGCGCGGCTAGGAAGGCATCTCGTCCACCAAAAAACGCTAGAACTTCATCACGCGATAAGCGACTGGGTTTGTCGGACAACAGGCTCATGAACGAAGAATGCGGCCATTCGGCAGGATGTGATACGAAGTCACTTTCGATTGGGTTATAATGGACGTAGTGAATTAGATTGGCAAAATATCCATCGTTTTCGACTGGTTTCCGCTTGAAATTGGGAATGAATAAGCTGCCCATCCTAGACTGTTGTTTGATGAATGCTTGAGCATAAGCGCTAAAAAGGTTGCCGAAACGGCGGCTGATTTTTTGAGAAACGGAACTTCCCGAAAGTTTTAAACTTTCGGGAAGTTGGTTCTCCGGTTTAATGCGCACCATTAAGTGAATATGATTTGGCATCAGACAGTAAGCCAATGTATCTGCCACTGGTGGGATATGCTCGGCGTACTTTTTCAAGAAATACAAATAGTTTCCTTCGTTGTGGAAGAGGTTTTCAAATCCGTTTGCGTGATTGAAGATATGGTAGTAAACGCCAGGGAGGAGAGGAATTTCGTTGTTTTTCATTGGTGAGCTCGGTTTGGGATACAAACTTAATAATTTGAACAGATTCTGTGCAAATTATTTGATTATTTGTTCGAGCAATCTTCACTACTTATTTCTCAAGGTCAAAATACCGCCCCGCCCGTTCCACCAACTTCTCCACCATCACCTCGTCGTCAGGATATTTACTGCGCAAATAATCCGCAAAAACCTTGTCCAAACTGTCGAACTGATTGGCTTCAATCCCTCGCACGAAGGCTCGGTCGCTAAACGTTTTGCGCTTCGGGATCAGTTGGAAAGCGTCGGGGAATAATTGCCGGAGGCGGAGGTTGCCAAGTTCCAGCGTTTGTTCCGGGCGGATGTCGTTGAAAGTCAGTGAAACGATGGCATCAAGCGTTTGATTTTTCTCTTTGAAGATTTCCAGTTCCGCCTCCAGTTCTGCTACAGAAACTTCGTTACAAGCATTGCGCTCCCAGCGCAACCAAGAGCGGGTAAGGATGGCTTCAAAGCTAAGATTGCAAGTATTATCTGGTTGAATATCAAGCAAGAGGAAGCCTTTTTCTGATCCGATTTCGGTATCGCTGAACCGCTCCGTGCTTCCCGAGTACCAAGCGCAAGGGTGTAGTCCAACGGCTTGTCGGTCATGCCAATGACCAAGTGCAACGTATTGAAAACCCGCCAATTTGGTCTCAAATTCCGCCGGGAATACCTGCTCGCCGTATTCCTCCATCAGATAGCGTTTGCCTAAAGAGGTATGCAACATCAGGATGTTGAATTTGCCTTGCAGGGGCTCGAGCCGTTCCAATTCGTTGAAGAGCAATCGGTTGTCGTTGATGTGGGGGACACCGTGAATGGCTACGTTCCCAAATTCAAACATCTCTCGTTGTTCTCCAAAAGTCGGGAAAACATGCTCAAGGGTGCGCAACGCGCGAAGAATGGGAGCATTGTAAATCGTTTTCGGGGTTTCGTGGTTGCCCGAAATAATCACCGTTGGGATACTTGCTTGGCCGATGCGGCGGAGTTGTTCCAGCCCAAATGTCAGGGCGCGGTTGCTTGGGCTAGGTCGGTGGAAAAAGTCGCCAGAATGTATCACGATATCGGGGCGAATTGCCAAAATCCGATCCACCACACGCTCAAAAGCATCGTACACATCCTGTTCGCGGGCGTTAATGCCCGCGTCCGTCACCCGGTCAAATGCCTGATAGCCGAGGTGCGTATCGGAAAAATGGAGGATTTTCATTTAAGGCGAACGTATTTCATGTAGTCGGTACTGGGCGGGTCGGTCAGGCCAAAGTTGCGGGCCATGGTCACGATTTGCCCCCGATGGTAGGTACTGTGGTTTAGACAATGGTGAATCATTTTTGCGCGTGAGCGACTGTCTTCTGTACCATTGAAGAGTTTGAAAGTGCAAATCTCTTGAAAATCAGCATCGGGCAACTCTTCCACATACACGGCAAATTCTTGCGACATTTTCACAACTCCTTCAAAAATGTCCTCCACGGTGCCATCAAATCTTTGGAACAAGAATGTAGTAGGTGAAATCAGCCGCAGGCGTTCGAGCCAAATCTCCTCAGCACCCCATATATGGAGCAGGGTATCCCGAATGCTCGGGAAACTGGATGGCATTTCACGTTCCATCAGATCGAGGGGTTTGGTTTTCAGCCATTCCACGAATTGGGTGTTGGCCCAAAGGTTAAAAGCTGCATAGTCTTTGAGTAAAAATTCGAGTGTCATATCTTGGTTGGTGATTGGTGGATTTGGTGATTGGTGGATTTGGTGATTGGTGGATTTGGTGATTGAGCCACTCAAAGGGGCCTGCCATTGCCGGGCTTTTTTCATCCAATCTGTAAATGAGTTTTCACGATCCCCTGCTGGATGCTTTTTTTCAAAAAAGCATCCAGCAGGGGATCGTGAAAACTCATTCCCGTGACAATAGTGCCATATAGAACCCGTCAAAGCCTTTGTCCTGCGGCAGTATACGGCGCTCCTCCAAAAGCGTAAAACCCTTACCAGATTCACTTGCCAAAAATTTCTCCACCTGTTGTTGGTTTTCTGAGGGCAAAATACTGCAAGTTGCATACACCATGTGCCCACCAGGCTTTGTGATCGCACTGTAATTTTGAAGAATTTCTTGTTGCGTGCTGCGGAGCTGTTCAATTTGTTCAGGCTGGAGTTTCCATTTCGCATCAGGGTTCCGGCGCAAGATGCCAAGGCCGCTGCACGGCACGTCGAGCAAAAGTCGGTCGGCGGAACCGTATAAGCGCTTGATGGTCTTGCGGTTTTCGATCGGGCGGGTTTCAATGTTGGTGGCACCTGCGCGACGGGCGCGGGCGCGGAGCTCCTCCAGTTTCCAGGCTTGCGTGTCGAGTGCGATGAGGCTTCCGCGATTTTCCATCAAGGCGGCGAGGTGAAGGGTCTTGCCACCGCCCCCAGCGCAGGCATCTACCACGCGCATCCCCGGCTGGGGAGCAAGCAGGGGTGCCACGAGCTGGCTGCTGTAATCCTGCATCTCGAACCAGCCTTTTTTGAATACAGTGGTTTGGAAAACATTTTTTCGGACACTCAACACCAACGCATCGGAGTTGGGAATGGTTTGGGTGTCAACTTGTTCGGCGAGGAGTGCCTGCTGAAGCTCTAAAGAACTGGTGCGCAGGCGGTTGGTGCGCAGCACGACTTGCGCAGGACGATTGAGCCAATGGAGCGTTTCGTCCCATTGGCCTGCGAGCTCGGTTTGCCCGAGTTCGTCGAGCCAATCTGGTATGCTTTCGCGGATTCTTCTGGGCAACGCTTCCGTGGTTTTCTCATCGAGTCCACGCTGCCAATCTTTTATTTTGGCAAAAAAGTCTTTGGTTTTCAAGGTTTTGAATTCTTGCCAATCCGGCAGTTCGATGTCTTTGAAGGCTAAATGAACCCCAATAAGTTGCCAAAAATCAAGCTCTGTGTTGGGCATTTTACCCAAAAGTTCAGCATAAAGGCGATAGTATCGCAGCACCTCATAGGTTGTTTCGGCAATAAACGCCCTATCGCGGCTGCCTGCTTTGGGATTGCTGCGCAAGGCTTGCTCTATTACCTTGTCGGCATAGCGTTTCTCTTGGAAAATAGCGCGCAAATTTTGCGCTACGAGGCGCACGAGTAAGGGATGTAACGCAGTGGTTGGAGAAGGCATGGGGCTAAAGCTAAGCAGTAAATTTAGGGCAAAAAAAAGTCCCCCTCCGAACGTTTTCGGAGAAGGACGTCATCAAAACACGCTTCATTTTAAACCTTTATCTTAGAGCCTTTCGGCGTATAATGCTTTGTTGAATGAGACATGATATAATCTGCCCATTTTGGTGCAAAGGTAAATGTGTTTTTGAAAAGCCAGTGTTAGGAGCTTTAAATTTTTTAATTTTTTTCTTAAAATTTATAAACACACTGATTATTAGCGAGATAAGTACTTTTAAATCTGTAGAAATCAACGTTTTCTCCTTCTTCCGGCGTTGTTATTGGGGTTATTAGGGCTATTGCTCCTTCCTCCACCACCACTTCCACCACTGTTGCTTCCTCGATTGCGCCCTCCGCGCCTGCGTCCTCCGCGATCATTGCCGCTGGCTGCGTTGGTTCGATTTCGGTTGTCCAATTTCCCTACCCCAGCAGCTAGTTTGTCAAGTGAATCGTGGCCTTCGTGCAGCAGGAGTTGGCCATTGGAAAGGATTTCCAGGTCTTCTTTCACAATGTCATCGCTGACGTAGTGTTCCTTGTTCCAGGTTTTGTAGGCCAGCTTCATATAGGAGGCAATGACTTCCACGAACCCTTCTCTTTTAGGGCCTTCTGGCATTTCAATGGCTTTTTCGATGAGCGCATGGACACTGTTGCCATAGTGCCGCATCCGGGTAGCCGTGGTAGGATAGCCAAGTGGTTGGGGTTTTGCGCGGTCTTCTTCCCGGCGGATGATGATGCCAGCGGGGACATTCACCTCTAGTTCGTAGTTGCAGAGCGCAAACACATGGTTCCAAAGCTTTTCGCGATAGTCGTCCATGTTTCGGTTGCCTTGCGGACCGAGCTGTATCATCAGGCCAATGATAGATTCGACGGTTTTTTGCCTTTTTTGGGGCGATTCAATGGTCTTGGCGTGCAAGAGCATTTCCTGAATCGAGCGGCCATATTCGGGGAATTGTATGTCAGGGCGCTCTGTGTTGTATTCTATATCTAAACTGTTCATGATTTTTATTTTGAGATGCTCAACTATCACTCCACTGTCACAGACTTTGCCAAGTTCCTCGGCTGATCCACATCGCACTCACGCATGACGGCGATATAGTAAGCGAGCAGTTGCAAAGGTATGACAGAAAGCAATGGCGTGAAGGGTTCTTCTGTTTCCGGGATTTCAATGGTGTGGTCGGCAAGTTTTTTGATGATCTCGTCGCCTTCGGTCACAACCGCCACCACAACGCCCTTGCGGGCTTTCACCTCCTGAATATTGCTCACCACTTTTTCGTACGCGCTTTTATTGGTAGCAATAACGAACACGGGCATGTTCTCGTCTATGAGCGCGATGGGGCCGTGTTTCATTTCAGCTGCCGGGTAGCCTTCGGCGTGGATGTAACTGATCTCCTTGAGTTTCAAAGCGCCTTCAAGTGCAACCGGGAAATTGTAACCCCTCCCAAGGTAAAGCGCATTGGTGGCATCTTTGAACTCGCCTGCGATATATTCCACCTGCTTCTGGCATTTTCGGAGCAATTCATCGGCTTTTTGCGGGATCAAAGAAAGTTCTTGAACGAGTTTTTGATACTGCGATTTGGGAAGGAATCCGCGCTCGTAGCCCAAAATCAAAGCCATCATGCTGAGCATGGTGACTTGCCCGGTAAAGGCTTTGGTAGAGGCAACTCCGATCTCTGGCCCAACGTGAATGTACGAGCCACTGTGCGTAAGTCGCGCAATGGAAGAACCCACCACGTTGACGATGCCGTAGGTAAGCGCACCACCTTGTTTTGCCATTTCGAGGGCCGCAAAGGTGTCGGCAGTTTCGCCTGATTGGCTGATGGCGAGCACAATATCTTTATCTCGCACTACTGGATTGCGATAGCGAAACTCTGAGGCATATTCTACTTCCACTGGCAGTCGGGCCAGGTCTTCAATCAAATATTCGGCAATCATGCCCGCGTGCCACGAAGTGCCGCAACCCAAAATAATCATGCGTTCGGCATTCACCAGCCGTTTGAGGTGTTCGTCCATACCACCCAGTTTCACCCAACCTTCTTCGGCATTCATGCGACCGCGCATACACTCAGCAATGGTGGTCGGTTGCTCAAATATCTCTTTGAGCATGAAATGGTCATAACCGCCTTTTTCCAATTGCTCTATCTCAATCTCGATTTGATGGACTGTATGAGTAGCTACTTCATTGCGCAGGGTTTTTATGCTCAATTCTTTGCCCAGGGCACAGGTGGCCACTTGTTCATCTTCGAGGTACACCACATTTTTTGTGTGTTCTACAATAGGGGTAGCATCCGAGCCAATCAAAAATTCACCCTTCCCGATACCGATGACCAAGGGACTTGACCTGCGTGCTGCTACTAACTTGTTTGGGTCATCGCGATCCATCACGACAATGGCATACGCCCCATGTACTTGCGTAAGCGCTTGGCGCACAGCCTCTTCAAGCGGGAGATTTTCCCGCTTTTGAACCTCTTCGATTAGGTTTACCAACACTTCCGTGTCGGTTTCGCTTTTGAAGATATATCCGTGTCGGAGCAGGGCGCTCTTAAGCACCGAATAGTTTTCGATGATGCCATTGTGAATAAGCACTAGCCGACCACTGGTACTCGTGTGTGGGTGAGCATTGGTGTCATCTGGCTTGCCGTGGGTAGCCCAGCGTGTGTGGCCCATACCAACATTTCCGTTCGTGTCTTTGTCTTTTGCAAAGGCCACGAGCTCGCCCACTTTTCCCTTCTTTTTGTAGACCCTCAGGGAGCCATTTTGCAGGGCAACACCTGCGCTGTCGTAGCCACGGTATTCAAGCCGGGTGAGGCCTTTTATCAAGATCGGATAAGCCCTTTTAGGGCCAATGTAACCAACGATTCCACACATAATATGGAGTGATGAGGCGATAAAGTGATGGAGTGATTCGCGTGCTATCGCTTTATCACCTATCACTTCATCACTTGATTTTGGTGTATTTCAATTCCAATTTGGCGGGGAAAGTCAAACTCTTTGGCCCATAAAGTACGGCTCGTCCTGCCGTTCGACTGCGAGGGTAAACACCAAGATATACCGTTCGGTTTTTGGTGTCGGTACTGTTGTCGTCGTCTACAATATGTTGGAACGTTTCACTGAGCGTGAGCCTGTAGCGGGTTACCGTTGTGCCGTTGTCCACCACTTTTTTCGGCGTTCCGCCAAAACTGCTAAAGCCCCCCGTGAGGTTGCTGCCAAAAGAATAGGCCACATCGCTGGTGAGCACAAAAAGCGAATCATCTTGCAACTGGGTAAAGAACAACTGGCTAGCTGGCGTCAATGTAGGATGGTTGTCGGCTACCGTGAGCACGAGTTGTGCTTGGTTTACTGCGATGTTGTCGAGGAATTGAGCGTAGGGGAATTCTATTTTCACCCGCACACCTTGCATCCCCTGTACATAAAGTCTTTCATCGGCATATTCGTGACCGATAAGTTGCCCAGCCGGGCTTGCGCTAATGTCGTGCTCGAAGTGGGTAAATTTGTTTGCGTTTTCAAAAAAGAAGTCAAAGTTTTTGGCGGTGGAGTCCGAATTGATGTGGTAAAAAAGTCGCAGACGGCTCAATGAATTGTTGTTCAGATCAAAAGCCAGCATTGCACCGGGTGAAGCGCCACCTGAAGATGAGACGATTTTCAAACCGCGAAAGACTCTGAAAAATAGCGAATCAACTGAATAGGAAGCACTGTCCAGATTGAAAAGGTACTGACCAAATTCAGGTTTAATGACAACCCTCAGAAAAGGGCCTTCGAAACCTTCAAAAAGGCTGTCTTGTTTCGTGGGCTTTGGTAAAAAGTTATCTACCCGCCCAATTTCATCCGCGTCGTTGGCTGGCAGCGAGTTGGTAGAGTAGTAATCTTTGGTGTCGCTTATGGACTCGCCATCGGCTACGCGCAGCACGCGCAAGGTCTGTGGCTGTGTTGTGTCGCCATAAAAACCTGCAGCGGCATACCGTAAATACAGAACAATGCTGTCGAATGTCTGCGTTTGTGTGTCAAAAGCAGGGTTTAAAGTTTCGCCCAACATCAATGCGAAGATTTCTGAAGAGGATTTGCCGAACTCAGGGTCGTTCAGCTCGCCGCACAAAAAATACTCTGCGGTAGAACCGCGGTCAGAGGTCAAAGAACTGTCTTCACGTTCGATGGTGCAACGAACTTCTACCGTATCGGTGAAAGCATACTTGCCATCAACTTCATCGTCTATCAATCCAATGCCCAGGGTGCTTGGTTTTTTGCAACCAGCCCAAAGTGCGAGGGCGGCCAACAGAATGCCGACCAGAGCCGGGAGTTTTTGCTTCATGTTTATGGTCATGTATTTGTTGATTGGTTAATTGGTGATTGGTTGAGTGGTGGATTGGTGACTGGTGGATTGGTTATTGGGGGGTAAATGCCGAATCGTTTCGGGTCAACGCCAATAAGTAATCTACCAATCACCAATCCACCAATCACCAATCCACCAATTACGCTGTCACGCCCTCTGTCAGGCTCTTGAAAAACTCAAGATAGCCCGGCAGTGCTTCATCGGCGGGTTGCCAGGGGAGCACGGGTTTGTCGCCCGCTACGGACAAGTAGGGAACGTTGGTGTCAAGCGATTCGCTGCCGATGATTACTGCGTCAGCGTAGTGCGCCGCGCCCTTGTGCATCGAAATACCTTCGCCATCGCGGTAAGGGTCGAGGTGTTTTTTCGTCAGGTTGTTGATGGCCGCTTTTTGAAAAAAACGCTCGCCACCTTCGCGCTCGTGAGGTGTGTCATACGCACCATAAATGATTTGCGCATTGGCAAAGATCGGCTCTGTTTTGTAAGCCGTACGGAGGTAAAGTGGCAGGAGGCTTGTCATCCAGCCTTGGCACATCACATAATCGGGTGGCCAGCCAAATTTTTTCACCGTCTCAATGGCACCCTTGCAGAAAAACGCTGCGCGGTCAGCATTGTCCTCAAAAGGTTTGCCTTTTTCGTCTTCAAACACCATTTTGCGTTTGAAAAACTCTTCATTGTCAAGGAAATAAACTTGCAGCCGTGAGCCGGGCAGCGAAGCCACTTTGATGAGCAGTGGGTAATCATCGTCGTCCACGATAATGTTCATCCCGCTGAGGCGCACCACTTCGTGTAGCCGGTGGCGGCGTTCGTTCACCACGCCGAAGCGGGGCATGAGGATGCGTAGTTCATAACCTTGGTCTGCAAAAAATTTGGGCAGTTTCCCCACGAGTTCAGAAATGTCGGTGCCCTCAGTGTAGGGTGCGAGTTCTTGCGTGATAAGGAGCAGTCGCTTCTTTTCCATGTGTCAAAAAACCAGACTTGAATTGGTGTGTGTAAAGCACGATTTATTACGAAACCGGAGTTCGAGAAGATCCCGCGGGATCTTGAGATATTTGGATATTGAGATATTGGGATTGGAAAACAGCAATATTAACACCTTCATTCGGCGTATATCCAAATATCTCAATATCCAAATATCTCAACCCGCCCCGCGAAATTCGGGTGCAAAAGTATAAAAAAAAGTAGGTTTTTTTTCCAAAGAGTTTGCGCGAATTATTTTGAGATGCTTAATCTTCTTGTTTTCGCTCCAAAATCCGGAAGGTGTAAGCCCATTCGTTCTTCTCATCGGGCTGGTGCGCTTCGCGCCAAACTTCAACCCATTCGGCAGGATCGGTTTCTGGAAAAAAAACATCGCCTTCTGTTTCCAAATCCACCTCGGTGAGGTAAATTTTGTCCCACAGGTCTATAGTTTCCCGGTAAATTTCCCCACCGCCGATGACAAAAACCTCCTCTTCGCCACCGTCAAAGGCAATGCCAAGCGCTTCCTCGACAGAATGCGCCACCAACACGCCTTCAGCAGTAAAAAACAGGTCGCGGGTCACCACGATGTTGGTGCGTTTCGGGAGCGGGCGACCAATGCTACGGAAACAATTGCGCCCCATAATGAGATGGTGCTCCAGCGTTGTTTTTTTGAAATAGGACAGGTCGGCGGGCAAATACCAGGGGATTTGGTTGTCTTTTCCGATCACGTTGTTTTTGGCCGTGGCGACGATGGCTGAGATGATCATTTAGTGGTGAGTGATTAGTGGTGAGTGATTAGTGGTGAGTGATTAGTGGTAAGTGTTTAGTGGTCGGTGGTTTCTCCTAAAAAATCCGCCGCGCCCACCAAAAGCGGGCGCGGCGTAAATATTTATCACTCAACACTAAACACTTTACCACTTAGCGTTGCAATTTACTGTTGCGCTGGCTGTAGCCAAAGTACACCAGGAAGCCCAATACCATCCATGCGAACGCTGCTTTAAGCGTAAATGGGTCAATGGCTACAATCATACCCAGACAAATCAGGGCGCCAAGGATTGGCACCAACGGCACCAACGGCGTACGGAAAGGGCGGTGCTGTTCCGGGTTGGACCGACGCATGAACAACACCCCTAGGCTCACCAGCACGAAGGCTAGGAGCGTTCCGAAGGAAGTCAAATCACCTGCCATGCTGCCCGGCACGAAGGCCGCAAACGCACCGACAAAGAAGAACAAAATCCAGTTGGATTTGTAAGGTGTGCGGAATTTAGGGTGCAGTTCCGAGAAGACTTTGGGAATAAGCCCGTCATTGGCCATGGAGTAAAAAACTCGGCTTTGGCCCATCAGCATCACTAGTATCACCGAAGAGAAGCCTGCGAGTATGGCGATTGTGACCGCTGTGGCAAGCCACTCGTAGCCGGGCATGTGGTGCTGAATAGCATAAGCCACGGAGGCTTCTTTACCCGCCCCACCAAACTCTGTCCAGTTGGCCACGCCTGTTAGGACATAAGAGAAAAGGATATAGAGCACGGTGCAAACTGCCAGAGAACCCAGAATTCCGATCGGCATATCACGTCCTGGATTTTTTGCCTCCTGAGCGGCAGTTGAGACCGCATCAAAACCAATGAAGGCGAAAAATACAATGGCCGCGCCACCCAAGACACCGCCCCAACCATGCTTGAACATCCCTTCGTGGCCAGGGGTGCCTTCGGGGATCATGTAGGGCGTATGGTTCGCTGGATCAATAAATTGCCAGCCTACAGCAATGAAAATCAATACAATAGAAACTTTGATGGCCACAATGACAGCATTCAGGAGCGCCGATTCCTGTGTACCTTTGATCAATACCAAAGTGAGTATTAGCAAGATGACCAGTGCTGGCGCGTTCATGATGCCATCTTCCATGGGTCCGTGGCACCATTCATAGGGTATGGCTCCGCCAAGAAGTTTGTTCAAATACTCCGACCATGCAACAGATACAGTAGCAGCACCGAGCGCGTATTCCATGATAAGCGCCCAACCAATAATCCAGGCAACAAACTCGCCCATGGTGGCGTAGGCATAAGTGTAAGCACTGCCTGCAATGGGGATCATGGAGGCGAATTCTGCGTAACAAAGCCCGGCGAAGGCACAGCCAATGGCTGCAACGATAAAAGAAAGTGTAACGGAAGGCCCTGCGGCCTCTGCGGCGGCGGCGGCAGTGCGCACAAAAAGGCCTGCGCCAATAATAGCACCAATGCCGAGTGCCACAAGATTCCAAGCGCCAAGTGTGCGTTTAAGGCCCTTTTCAGAATCCTCAGCTTGCGCCAAAAGTTGAGAAAGAGGTTTGCGTACCCAAAGGTTAGCCATACAAAGAAGAGTTTTAGTTTTGAAAATTCGTGGGGCGAAAGATAGGATGGTTTTTGAATTTGCGGTATTTCTCAAAAATAAGTGGTGGATTTGCAAGACTTTCGCGGTAAGTAAAGCTTCAGCAACATGAAAAAAAACGACGACCCACCCCGCTCCCTTTCCAAAGCAGAATTGGATCTAGTGTGGCAGGAAAATTTTGAAATAGAAAAAGCCTCCAAAGCGGCCATCGTGAAGGATTGGCTGCCGCGTTACACTGGGATGGCGCTTGATCAATTTGGCGAGTACGTCCTGCTGGTCAATTTTGCCGGCTACGTCAAGGACTTCGCTGATCAGCACGAGGTAGATATCTACGGCCTTGAACGCCCCATGCAAGCCGCCACCGCCAGAGGTATTACCATCATCAACTTCGGTATTGGAAGCCCGAATGCTGGCTTGGTGATTGACCTATTGGAAGCCATCAAACCCAAAGCGGTATTGTTTTTGGGCAAATGCGGTGGCCTCAAAACGGGCAAAAATCACAATGGCGACCTCATTCTGCCCATCGCTGCCATACGAGGGGAAGGGACAAGCAATGACTATTTGCCGCCAGAAGTGCCCGCTTTGCCGGCCTTTGCGTTGCAAAAAGCCGTATCTACCACCATCCGCGAATACGAGCGCGACTACTGGACGGGCGTGGTGTACACCACCAACAAACGCGTTTGGGAACACCGCGAAGATTTCAAGGCCAAACTCCGCGACCTGCGCTGCATCGCCATAGACATGGAAACGGCCACGATTTTTGTTGCCGCATTCAAAGATCAGATGCCTGCGGGCGCGCTCCTGCTCGTGAGCGATATGCCCATGACCCGCGAGGGCATCAAGACAGAAGCCAGCGACAAAATGGTTACTTCTCAGTTTGCCAAAACCCACCTGGCTATTGGGGTGGGCTCCCTTAAACAACTGATGAACAACGGGATAACGGTGAAGCACCTGCGGTTTGAGACGTAGAGGAAATAAACCTGGCCCTGTGGTGTGGTGGCCGTTAAAAGGTACAAGCCATTGTCAAGTGTGGAAACATCTACGAGCCCGCCATTCGGGACGGTTTGTTGGCTGATTTCCCGCCCCAATAGGTCAGATATAACCAGGTTGAAAGAAGGTTCTTCCGCTGAAATGCTAAGGCTGACCGCATTGCTTGCCGGATTGGGGAATATTTCCAAATTTCCGGCTTGGGTGAAAAGATCATCCACGCCGACGGGTTCAGGGGCGAGTTTTACAATCCAATAATCATAAGAACCGTGGTTCCCGGTCACTTGGCCACCTATCAGTGGGCCAGTCTATGCCGAATCCGCCGTACGCTTGCTTCCATTCGATGGTAGATTGGGCGGATAGGTTGGGGAGTAATAAAAGAGAAAGTAAAGGGATTAGGTTTTTCATGCGATGATAAATTAGGTGTGAATGCCAATTATTTTTTGCCACTAATTGCACTAATTTACACGAATTTGGACAACAAACCAAGATGTATTCGTGTAAATTAGTGCAATTAGTGGCAAAAGGAAATATGCCTAACCAGTTACGATTGTAGCATTATTTCACCAACTTCTGAATGACTGCTTTTTTGCCCAAAACATTGATATTCAAAAAGTAAACTCCTTTGGGAAGTGCCTCCGTACGCAGTACGGTTTTGCCCGAAAACGAACGGCTCAGCAAGGTTTGGCCCGAGATGTCGGACAGCACGATTTCGCCTGAAAGGCTGTCATCGGCGGGGTCAATCACCAGTTCGTCGCTGAATTGGGTGGGGTAAATGTTGAGTTTGGGCGCTTCTTCTTCCTGTATTGCCGAAACGCCTACGATCAAATAGGAGGTGTCAGAACAGCACCAGTTGGTCGCGATGAGGCGCACGGTGTATTGCTGGTTGAGGTTGGCGTAATTGTGTGAGGGATAACGTTCTGTAGACGTACCTCCATCGCCAAAGTCCCAGTTCCAGGCCGTGGCGTATCTGGTGGTGTTTGCAAAGCCAACCGTCGTTCCATTCACGTTGGCATTGAATCCCGCTACGGGACTGAGCAGGCTGTCGCCGCAAAGACTTTCCACGCTGAGGAATATGCCGGAATCCCAAACGCCGTCGCCCACATCTGTGATGCCGATCCAGACTTCGTAGGTCTCATTGGGGACTACAATAGCTTTGGCTGTGAGTACCGTTAGCAATCCGTCGAATTGGACAGCGTCCATGGCAATCGTTGGAGGTGCAGGCGTCTGCCCGCAATTATTTGCTGTTGCGATGTTGTTGATATAATAAGCGGAGTTGGTCAAGTGGTTCACATTGTTAATGGCAACGGGGGTAAGCGTTCCCGGCACCAGCGCGATGTTGCGCGGTGAGCCGTCAGGATTAGAAGCTCCCGGACCTTTTATCCAAAACCCAAAGGCGTCGTTGAACTGGGTGTTGACATACTCGCAGTATTCCTCCGAAGCGAAAACATATTGGAAGCCAATAGAATCGGTGTGCGGCACGATGCTGAGGTGAAGCATGGAGCGGTCGAACGTAGCGCCTGCGGTGATGGATTGAAGCAATGAGTCCGGAGTGCCGATACCATAGCCATTAGAAGCCCCATCCTTGTCGTTGGGGCCAACTGCAACTTGGGCATCCCCGGTAGTAAACAGGATGCCCGCATTCACACCAAGCCCGCTCTGCGAGCCTTCAAAAAAGGTCAGTTGTTTTGGCTCACCAAAGTACTCAACAGAGGTTACATCTACGCAGGTGCCGTTGAAAAAATCCATGACAATATCGGCGGGGGCGTATTGCATGGTGTCGACAAAAAGCGTTTGCGCAGAAGCAAAATGGCCAAAGAAAAGCAGGGGGAGGAAGAGGGCGCGCGATGATTTTAGGAAGGTTTTGGCGGATGAAAAGGCCGCGGGGGGAAGAAAGGCGAGATTTTTCATGGTAAGTAGTAGTTGGTTGTGAAAGTTGGCAAATAGGTTAAAATTAGAATTGCTGCCAAAAGTAGGATTTTATGCTTACCCTGTATTTGTGAAGCCTGCATTCACTTGATTTTTATTTGCTTTGTGGCGGAATAACCCACACACAACATGGAGACCGTCAAAATTTTTCTCGCTTCTTCTGCTGAGCTTCGTGCTGAGCGCGACGGCGTTTTTAAAATCGTCGCCGATGTCAACAAATTGCACAAGCATCTCCACCTTGAAATTGTCCAATGGGAAATTGACCTGCCCAGTGGCAGTTCTGGTGCGCCACGCATTCAAGATGCTATCAATCCCAAGTTGAAAGAATGCCAAATTGCTTATGTCCTTTTTTACTCCAAAGCAGGAGCATTCACGATTGAAGAACTGAACCTTGCCCAGGATTGCTGTCCGAAGACCTTTGTCTATTTCAAAACGGGTTTTAGCACCACAGACCGACAAAAAAATAAGCAATACGATCAGGTTCTTGAAATCCGGGAACAATTGGTAAATGCAAATCGACTTCTTTTTAAGGAATATGAAGATGCCGCAACCTTTGAATTGCATTTCAAAGATGATCTCAACAAGCACCTGCACCAAGCCTTTCCGGCTTTGAACACTCCCAATCCAAAATCGGAAATCCCAATTCGTAAATCGAAAATCTCCATCTCCGCCCTCCCCGAACTCCAGCCCCACTTCACAGGCCGCGAAAAAGAACTTGCCCTGTTGGATGCCGCATGGGCCGACCCAAATACGAACATCGTCCAGTTCATCGCCCCCGGCGGCACGGGCAAAACCACGCTGGTAACCTACTGGCTCGAAAACAGAATGCCCAGGGATACCGCCGAGGCGATTTACGCCTGGTCGTTTTACAGCCAAGGCACCGACGACCGAAAACAGAGTTCCTCTGACTTGTTTTTCCAGCGGACCCTGAGTTTCTTTGGCGAAAGCGAAATGCCCAGCGATTCGCGTGAACGCGGACGGCTGCTGGCCAACGCCCTGCGC
>JACMMM010000302.1 GCA_014379065.1 Saprospiraceae bacterium | reverse complement strand
GCCTACTTGGAAATTGGAAATTCCTTGTTGGATATTGGATATTCCCTAGCCTACCACGCCGTTCGCAGCGTCAACCAGAAATTCCGCCCAGGCGCATTGATGCCCGAGGCGAAATTTCGGTATTGCAGATCCAGAATATTGTCAATCCCGGCCTGCACAGTCAAGTATTTGCAAAAACGATAGCCTCCGCGGAGGTTGAACGTGAGCCATGCAGGCGTACCGCCGGGCGGTGCATATTGCAAATTGTCTTCCCCTTCGAGGTTGTAATCCTCGAGTCGTTTTTTTCCGTTGAACAATGCAAAAGTCTCGAAAGTAGCACGGTTGGTATGCCAGCGCGCACCCACCCTACCATAGGTCGGCGGGATATGGTCGAGCGGCGAAGTTTTGCTTGCAGCTTCTTCTTCCTCAATGATCTTGCCTTGGGTGAAACCTACCGAAGCATACACGGCCATGTTCTCAGTGGCGTCGGCTTCCAGCGTAGAGGTGAAACCAGAAAGTCGGGCATTGCGCTTGTTTTGACTCGCCAGCACTCGACTCAGTACGCCATCATATTCGATGGAATCTTGCCCGTTGAATTGGAAAACATCCGTCACGATGGCATCGCGGAAGAGCGTACCCCAGAGCACGTTTTCCCAACGCAGGCGATCGGTTACAATGTAGGCGAAGTTGAGGTCAAGGTTGAACGTCTTTTCAGGTTCGATGTCGGCGTTGGGCACGGCGACACTGCCTTTTTGAGAATCAAAAAGTTTGGTCAGGTCGTCCACATTGGGCATCCTGAATCCTGAAGAAGCATTGATGGCAAAGCGCCAGTTTTCAGTACCGTTCCATGTTGCACCAAGACTTCCTGATATTACAGGGCTGCTTTGTTCCACTTTGTCATAAGGGAAAGGGTAAAACTCGCGGCTTGAAAACTTCGAGCGCAGGCTTGAAAACCCTCCGCGAAGTCCTTCATTTACGATCCATTCCCCACAACCCCAACTGTGTGTGGCGTATAACGCAGTATTGATCATCTGGCTGCCATCATCTGGGTAACGGGTGCTTTGCGTTGTCACTTCAGAGGTGGTCACATTGAAACGACTCGCTTCAGAAGTTACGTCATTGTACTGAGCATCCAAGCCAATATGCAGACTTTGGTTTTTTCCCCAAGCCTTGGCGCCATCCACCGTAAGGCCATAAACTTTCACTGTTTCTGTACGGTCCGTGCGCCGAGCATTGCCAAAATTGCGGTTATGACGGCTCTCTTCGACGTCTTGGAAACTGGCCGTAGCCCTTAGCCCGCTATTGAAAAAACCCGTTTCGCCAAAGCTTAAGGTATAAGCGGCCATTAGGCGTTTTTGTGGGCCGTAATACCATTCAGCAGAGGCCAGCCCAGCGCCGCTCTGGTCCGTGAGGCGGTCGTAGCGCGGGATGTCAGAGGAGTTGCTGAATTGTACGTTAAGGATATGGCGCAGGTTGCTATTTTGTTGAATGACAATCTTTTCCAACAAGTCATATTGCGTGAAGCCCGTGAATTTTTGAACATAAGGGTCGGAATTGCGCACGAGTGAATCTTGCCCATTAAAGCGTTCAACATAGTAAAGTCGTTTGCCAAAAGGCCCCTCTAAACCAGACTGCTCACCCATGCGCAAATCGCCGAAATCGCTGTACGTGAACGAGGTCAAGGCCGCAAAAACTTTCCCGCCAAGGCTGAAATCAACATGGCCTGCCTTCTCCTCGTTGACCGAGCCATAGCGCGCAAAGGCACTACCGGTGGCCTTGAACCCACTTTCCGCCAGCACGGGGTCTTTAGTATAAAAACAAATGGCGCCTCCCAGCGCATCGGTGCCATATACCGTAGAAGCCGGGCCAAAAATCACCTCTGCGCGATCAAGCGCCGCATTGTCCATGGTCATCACATTTTGCAGGTGACCTGCGCGATAGATGGCATTGTTCATCCGTACACCGTCCACCACGAGCAAGATACGGCTGGCTTCAAAGCCGCGGAGCACGGGGCTTCCACCGCCTTGTTGACTTTTTTGTACGAACACGGCCCCTGAATTTTGGAGCAAATCAGCCGTGGACTGGGCGTTGAGCCTTTCAATGTCGGCTCGGCGAAGCACCCGTATGTCCTGGGCAATAGCCGAGCGACTTTGGCTCGCGCGATTGGCAGCGATGACGGTTTCGTTTAGGATTACGGCCTCTTGAGTGCTATCGGCCACTGTGTTTTGGGCAGCCAAGCTGAGGCTGAAAAGGAAAAATATGATGGAAAAGAAGTTTGCCTTTTTCATGGAAAAGCATTTAGCCCGCGCGGCATAAGCCGCTGCGAGGCAGTGAGTTGTAATAAGACCAAAAACGATTGACTATGAGTTTTTGGCGCAGAACGCCATAGGGGGAATGAGCCATCCGAAATTTCGGTGCAGCCCCAGAGGGGCTAAATCTTGGTAGTTGTGGGTAAAATACGGGTTGGCGTGCCGTAGGTACGCTACCTGCGTGTTTTTGATAGCGTACCTACGGCACGCCAATACGAAAATACGTCTGTTTTCTACCAAGATTACGTCCCTCTGGGACGTCTAAAACCCAAAATTTGGGGACTCATGTTCTTTGTTACACTTCTGGAGGCGGTGCAAAAACACTGGGCGCAAACTGCGGCGCAAAAAGGAAGGTGGCAAAATTTTGCCTTAGAAAACGAGCCGCTATGTCAGAAGCAATGGCGGGTTTTTCGGGCAGGAGAAAAGCCGATCCAAGCCATTTGGCCAGCCACAAAGCCATAGGCGAGGAGCTCGGCATATTGGTGTTATCCTCAGACTCGAACACTTGGCCAAGAGCAGATAAAAGTGCCTCCTCTTTGGAGTCATGATAGAGCACTACAAGCACGGAATCGCCCTTTTCCGACAAAATCCGGTAATCGAAAAGTTGTCCATCCAAGCGGATTTCCCTGCCGTCAATTTTTATTTTTTGAAAAAAATCTTGATGAAAAATGTTTTTTTGGAGCGTGTTTACACCTTGAAAAAGAACACGTTGCGCTTCTTTACGTGCCTCAAACTGCAAACCTTCCCAAGCCAAAAGCCAGCCTACAGATTGGAAGGCAACAATGGCAGCGAGGACTACTGCTGCTAATCGAGCTGGTTGATGGATAAGGTGGCGCATGGAGATCGGTCGGCGAAAAGTACGAATCGTTTACAATCTGCGTCTTAAAAACGCTCAAACCGCTTTTCTTTCCGAGTGCAAATTATCAACCTTCATCAACCCTATCAACCTTTATCAACCTCATCATCCATACTGCTGCTCGTAATACTGCTGGTATTCGCCCGAGGCCACGCGCAGTAGCCATTCTTCGTTTTCCAAATACCATTTTGCGGTTTCGCGAAAGCCTTCTTCAGCGTGGATGGAGGGCTGCCAGGCCAGTTCATTTTTCAGTTTGGAGGCGTCAATGGCGTAGCGACGGTCGTGACCGGGGCGGTCTTTCACGAAGGTGATGAGTTTGCGGGAGGAACCAGGTTCACGGCCAAGAAGTTCGTCCATAATGTCGCAAAGCGCTTGCACGAGGTCAATGTTTTTCCATTCGTTGTTGCCACCGATGTTGTAGGTCTCGCCAAGCCGGCCTCCGTGGAAAATCTTGTCAATCGCTGAGGCATGGTCTTTCACCCAAAGCCAGTCGCGGGTGTATTTCCCGTCGCCGTAGACTGGGAGTGGTTTTTCTTCCTTTATATTCTTGATTACCAGCGGGATAAGTTTTTCCGGGAAATGGTTGGGGCCGTAATTGTTGCTGCAATTAGAGAGCACCACCGGCAGTCCGTAAGTGTGAAAATAGGCCCGCACAAAATGATCGCTCGCCGCTTTGGAAGCCGAATAGGGCGAACGCGGGTCGTAGCGGGTTTCTTCGGTGAAAAAGCCTTCCTCGCCCAGGGAACCATATACCTCATCCGTGCTGACGTGGTAAAATCGCTTGCCTTCCAAGTCATTGCCCCAGAGGTTTCGGATGGTGTTGAGCAGGTTCACCGTGCCCATTACGTTGGTTTCCACAAATGCCATCGGGTTGGAAATGGAGCGATCCACATGGCTTTCTGCCGCGAGGTGGATGACGCCATCCGGGCGGTGTTTTTCAAAAATATCTTTGAGTCCAACCCGGTCCGTGATGTCGCCTTTTTCAAAGGCATAGTTGGGCGAATGCTCTACATCGCGCAGGTTTTCGAGGTTGCCGGCGTAAGTGAGCGTATCGAGGTTGACGATTTTTGAGTCCGGGTATTTATGGACAAAATGACGGACAAGATGGGAGCCTATGAAGCCTGCGCCTCCGGTTATAAGGATCGTTTTATTTTCTGACATTGGATATTGGACAATGGATATTAGACAATTGGATTGTACTCACTGCTTTCTACCTGTAATGGTCTTACGACCTTTAATTCATCCTTACTGCCGAACCACCTTCCCGTCCTTCATCACAAACACCACCTTCAGCATGGCCCGAATATCCTCCATCGGGTTGCCTTCTACGGCCACGATGTCGGCGAGTTTGCCGGGTTCAAGCGAGCCGATTCGGTCGTTCATGCGGAGCAATGTGGCCGCGTCGAGCGTGGCTGCGCGGAGGATGTCGACATTTTTCATGCCAGCCTCAACCAGCAGCCCGAACTCCAGATTGTTCTTGCCGTGGGGCGAGACACCGGAGTCGGTGCCGAATGCGATTTTCACACCTTTCTTGTAGGCTTTGCCTGCAGTGGCTTTGAGTTGCGGGCAAACTTCCAGGGCTTTTTTGCGCACCACTTCCGGGAAAAACCCTTTGGCGTACATGGCGCTGTCGCTCACGGCTTGACCAGCTGTTAAGGTCGGAATGAGATAAGTGCCATGTTTAATCATCGCCTCCATCGTGGCCTCGCTTACGAACGTGCCGTGCTCAATGCTCACCACCCCAGCTTCTACGGCGCGGCGTATGCCTGCGTCGCCATGGGCATGGGCGGCCACATCTACCCCGAGGTCGCGGGCGGTTTGGACAATGGTGGTTAATTCATCTTCCGCATAATGTGGCAAAGTCCCATCGCGGGCAAGCGAAAGCACCCCACCGGTGGCGCAGACTTTGATGCAATCCGCCCCGCGTTTGATCTGTTCGCGCACAGCGGCCCGGCATTCGTCGGGGCCGTCGGCAATGCCCATTTCAGGGCCGGGTGGGTCGAAAAGATCCCATTTTGCCCCAGTGGTAGCATCTCCGTGCCCGCCTGTGATGCTAAGCGCACGACCTACTGTGAGGATGCGCGGCCCGACAGTCCAGCCGGCATTGATGGCATTGCGCAGGGCGATGTTTACGCCAGTTCCGCCGAGGTCGCGCACAGTGGTGAAACCGATGTCGAGTGTTCGACGGGCATACACGGCGGCACGATAAGCAATATCGGCGGGATTGAGGGTATAGCGTTCGGTGTAGGAACTGCGGCTTTGTTCCCATTCAAGGTGAACGTGGCAGTCAATCAGTCCCGGCAGCACCGTTTTGCCCTTTAAATCAACGACTTCTGCGCCAGTAGGAACTCTGGAAAAACCGGGCTCGATGCGCGCGATTTTGTTGCCTTCAACGACGATGGTAGCGTTCAAGATTGCTTCGCTATTGATGGGTAGGATGCGGCCACAAAAGAGGTAGGTGGTTTGGGCTGGTAGGGTTTTTGCAAGAAGAAAGAAAAGGAGGGAAAATTTTAGCGGGTGCATGTTTGTAGATAGGTCAGTTTAGGGGAAAAGCCCAGCCTCAATCAAATCAAGGCGTTCCAAAATGCGGTTGACCTCATTGAGATTCAAAACCAAAATAGTTGCTTCGCCGATATCGGTTTTTGAATAAATCAACCCTTCTGTCACCTCAAAATGATCAAACCAATCGTCTTTTCGAGGATTAAAAAGTCGAGTAAAAACATCCGTGTTGTGTAGGATGGTGCCAATGTCGCTACCCTTGTTGCCGTTGCAAATAGCACAAGCATAGGCAAGATTCTCCAAAACAGTTTGCCCTCTATGCTTGCGGCTGATGATGTGGTCAACTTGGAATTTTATAAAGGAATCTCCCTCGAGTCGCCGACAATATTCGCAGCGATTGCCACTGCGCTCTGCGACTGCTTTGCGTATCACTTCGGGGATATTCCGGCTCATGCTTGATGTTGAGATAGCCTCAGTCGAGCCCGAGATTTGGCTAAACGAACGATATGTTCCAGAATAAAATAGTGCTCTAACTCCTCATTTTCTTTTTCAGAAAGGTTGTCAGTCTCTTTTTTTTCAAGCAAAAATTCAGCGCGATTTTGGATGTCCTGAGGTGCGTGGAAAGCCAGAACCTTTTTTGGGTCCATACCAGCCATCAATTCGGCTAAACTGTCATAAATATTTGGATAAGCGACCATGAGCGGCATTTTTAGCTGAACAAAGATAAATCAAAATTTGCAGTGTAAAACTACACCATCCTTTCAAAACCACCTTCTATGTAGAAGTTTTCCAAATTTCGCTCGCTCATCTGCCTTTACAAAGGCGTGACATTGACCCAAAGCCACCTTAATACTTTTGCCATACTTTAGAACATACCTCACAAAAACGCGCTTCTTCCCATGCTTGACGGTTATCACATTCTCACCCTGACCCATCGCGACGCACCCCTTGAAACACTCGCGCACGCCATTGCTCCAAGCGAGGGTGCTGCCCACGTGCTCCAGAACCTGAAAGAGCAAATGGGCTGGAGCGAACTGCTCTACCTCGCTACTTGCAACCGCGTCACCTACGTTTTCTATACTCAAGGTCTTGTAAATCAAAACATTGCCGAGCAAATGCTCTCCGTGCTCCAGCCTGAGTTGCCCGAAATTTTGGTTCAAAAAACCGCTACCAAAATGCGCCTGATCAACGGCTCAGAGGCCGTGATGCACCTGCTCGAAGTGGCTTCTTCCATGGACAGCCTCGTGGTGGGTGAGCGCGAAATTATCCGTCAACTCCGTCAGGCATACGAACAAAGCCGCGACTGGGATCTTACCGGCGACCACCTTCGCTTGCTTTTGGGCTTCACCATCGAAACTGCGAAAGAAATCTACACCCACACGGGCATTGGCCGCCGGGCGCTCTCAGTAGTCGCACTTGCATTTGGCGAGATGCTGAAAACCGGTCTTCGCCCAGAGTCGCGCATTTTGATGATTGGTGCGGGGGAGACCAACGCGCTCTTCGCCAAGTTTTTGGCAAAAGCCAAATTCACCAATGTCACAGTTTTCAACAGAACTTTTGAAAAAGCCCAGTTGCTCGCCCAAGCCAATGGTTGGCGGGCATTTCCGCTGGATGAATTGGCTTATTTCTCCGAAGGTTTTGATGTCCTTGTGGTCTGCACGGGGGCTACGCAAGCCATAATCACCCCTGCGCTTTACCGTGACCTTTTGGCTGATGAAAACGGAAAAAAAGTGGTGGTGGATCTCTCCATCCCACACAATGTAGCCCGCGAAACAGTGGATGCTTTCCCGATGCAATACATTGAAATTGAAAGTCTTAAAGAAACAGCCAACGAAAACCTCGCCTACCGCGAACAAGAGCGCGACCGCGCTGCGGGGCTTATTCAAGACCGCATTTTAAAATTCCGCGACCGCTGGCATGAACGGCAAGTAGAGCGCTCACTTGCCCATATTCCTGAAGAAGTTAAAGCAGTGAAGGAGCGCGCAATTAACGAAGTATTTGGCAAAGAATTCGGCTTGCTAGATCCAGCGGCCCAAGACCTTGTGCAACGAATGCTCGGCTATATGGAGAAAAAGTGCGTGGCCATTCCAATTAAGGCGGCGAAGGCGATTGCGTTGCATGGACAAAAGCGACAGGCGAAAACCGTTCCGCAATAATTCCGACTGTTTCCCCATCTTTGCCAGCATGAAAAAACTGGCCGTAATACTCGCCGTAGTCTTCCAATTTTCCAACAAAAAAACAACCTTGAGTTGGGCGAAGGCTGGGTTTCTCCTT
>JACMMM010000301.1 GCA_014379065.1 Saprospiraceae bacterium | reverse complement strand
GTTTGACGGCGACGTACAGGGCAAGCGCTTCAGCGGAGGCATCCAGTCGCCTGACGAAAGGGCTGCCGTGCGGGTGCGGGCCTCGGGTGATTTCAGCACCGATATACCCGTGCTGGACCTGGATATCGCGTTGAACTGTATTGACATGCGCGAATTCGGCTGGGTCAATCGTCCCACCACCGTGTGTATGCGCATCTTTTCCCATTCCGAAGGCTTGTCGCCGGATACCTTGACGGCGCAAGTGAAGATTGAAATGATTGATTTGCAATACGATACGGTGCATATTCATCCCGGAGACTTGACGCTGAACCTCAAATTAGACAATAAGCACAACTCCATTGACATCGCCTCCGACTGGCTGAAAGGTGAAATCAAGGGCTTTTTTAAGCTCGCTGATTTGTCCACTACCATCTCCAATATTGCGGACGAATATTTTGTAGTAGATCGAACGAGGGCCGTACCGCCGGTGAACAATGACTCCTTGTCTGTGCAATTATATTTGATTAAAACAGACGTGCTGACCACCGGTTTGGTGCCAGGCTTAACCGAACTCGACCCTGTAAAACTGGAAGGCATCCTGATAGGGCAGCGCAACTATTTTAATCTGACCATTAACGCTCCCAATACGGTGTATCGGGAGTGGGATGTAGATTCCCTGACCTTGCGTTCCTATGCCGGCGATACAGCGGCTTTGTTCGTTATGACGACCCCTTTGGTAAAACGCGGAGAACAGGATTTTATAGAAAATGTGCGCCTGAACGGACAGTTTCGCGCGAATGTCGCTGCGGTATCTTTTAAAGCGGACGATGATCAGGGTGTGGAGCGTTTTTTGCTTGATTTAAAGGCAAAAATCAATGGCAAAACCAAAGAAACGGTGGTCAATTTGTCCCCTCGCCAGGTAATCGATTTCAAGGAATGGACCGTAAAGGCCGACAATCAAATTCGAATTACGCCCCAGGGGATAGAAGTTAAAAATTTCCTCATGAGCGGCAATGGTCAAACCATTGCGATTGAAGGTGCCACGCGCAAACTTCCAGGCAATAAGACCGGACTGGATTTGGCAGTAGATATAGACCGGCTGAATTACAGCAACTTCGACATTTTTCTGGCAGGTGTGCTGCGCGAATTAAGTGGTTGGGCCGAAGCGCATCTTAAGATCAAGGGTACTACGGATGCCCCACAGGTCCGCGGAAAATTGCAATTGCATGAGACTATATTCACCCCCGTCGCAACCAACGTGCGGTATAAATTGAGTGAGACGCCGCTGGAATTTACCGAATCCGGCGTCAACTTGGATGGTTTAACCCTGGAGGATCCGTATAACAGGAAATTGGAAATCAATGGCAGAATAAACACCAAAGACTGGACGAATATTCAAACAAACATTACGGTACATGCCGACCGCTGGCAAGTACTGAATTCGACTAAACAGCAGAATCCGGTGTATTTCGGGGAATTGTATGTCTCGTTCGATGGCACCGTGCGTGGCCCTGTGAGCCAACCCGATATAAAATTGGTGGTCAAAACGGCCAAGGAATCGAGCTTTACATATGTTTATGATGTAGCCACCCAATCCCTGCAACACGAAGGCATCGTATATTTTTTGCAGCCTCCACGGCAGTATGTCCGGCCTCCAATCTATGATGCTCCGGTCAATAAACAGCCGTTTACCCTCAATGCCAGTGTTGAAATAGATTCAAACCTGACCATCAACAGCGTCATCAATCCGGTTACTGGGGACGATTTTAGGGGTAAGGCTACTGGCAGACTGCAATTTGATATATTGTCCAATGGCACCATGACATTGGCTGGTCGCGTGGAATTGGTACGCGGCGTGTACAACTATTCCTACCAATCCGTGGTGAAACGCAGCTTCGATGTAGCCTCTGGCAGCAACATTACCTGGACGGGGGATGCCACCAAGCCCGAATTGGACCTGAGAGCGCGCTATAAATTCAAGGCTTCTCCATATCCGCTGGTAGTCAATCAGTTGTCATCAGCTTCTGCAGAAGAAACCGCTGTTTACCGCAAGCCGCAAGTGTTCTTTTTGCAAACGACGCTGAAAGGTACCGCGACGCAACCCGATGTGAATTTCGAATTCATTTATCCTTCCGGCGAAAAACAGCAAAGCCTGAGCTCAAGTTTGGGCAATCAGCAAGCTGGTTTGGTGGAAAATGCGCTAACAAATGTAAATCAGGATAAAAACCTGCTTTCGCGGCAGGTTTTCGGGGTATTGCTGTTGCGCAATTTCATCGGAGAAGGCATCACAACCCCCAACAGCGGAGGCAACCCCCTCCAAACGGGCCTGAGCAATTTTCTTACCGGACAGATAAACGCATTGGCGGATCAGTACCTGACCTGGATTGATGTGGATTTTGCAACCACGGATGGCTCGACCAATACGGGCGCAAGCGAAGGAACGACCAATTATCAATTGCGTTTGGAAAAATCATTTTTTGAAGACCGCCTCACTTTTAAACTTACTGGTGGGACTTCCGTAAATGAAAATGGGGGGGATGCGACAAGCTCGCTGGAAAATGCTTCGGTGGAATATGCACTCACACCCAAGGGTGATTTGAAAGTCACTGTGTTCTCGGAGCGGGGCTTTGAATTGCTCAATGCTTCGTCCAGCAATCTGCGCAATTCGGGAGCGGGGTTAATTATTACCCGGGAATTCGGGGGAAGAAAAAAATGAGTACTAAAAGTTGGTTTTGACCCGGTAACAACTTAAATATGAATAGCAATACCTTTTGTATATGGACAATTATTGTGTTGGCCTTTGCCTCCCTACTGGCAATTGGCTGCACTGGCACCAACCACCTTTATAAAGGAGAAAGGCTCTATACGGGCGCGAAAATCCATATCAGCAAAGAAAAAAATATCGGATCCACCAAGTTGTTAAAAACCGACCTGAAAAAATCTGTCATCCTGCCACGTCCGAATAAAAGGATTCTTTGGATGCGTCCTAAGCTGGTGCTGTACAATATGTTCAAGAATAGCCGACAGAAGAGCTTTGGCTCTTTTGTTGCCAACCGGCTGGGAGAACCGCCCGTACTCTACGAACCCAAGACAGTCAATCGACACCGTGAACTGCTGACCGAGCGTGCTGCCAACGACGGATTTTTCAAAACAAGAATTACCGCCGATGAAAAAGAACGAAAGCGCAAGGTGAAGTTACACTACACGGTGCAGGTGCGCAGTCCGCGTGAACTGGTGAATAAGGTAACTTACCCTTCCGATTCCGCCGGGCTACTGGAACGCACGCTACACAGGTTGCAGGACAAATCGTTTGTGAAGGCCGGGAATGCCTACCATTTGGAAGACATGATTGGTGAACGCCAGCGTTTGTCGGATACGCTGCGCAACCGCGGCTGGTACTTTTTCTCTCCCGACAATCTGGTGTTTGAAGCCGATACGCTCCATACATCCGACGGTGTAAATCTGACCCTGAAAGTAAAGCCGGAAACTGGCGAACGGGAGCGCAAGCGGTATCGGGTTGCCTCCGTTACCGTTTATCCGGATTACGATTTGGCCACGCACACGGATTCAACGTTTCAGTTTAGCGATACCCTTCACTTAAAATGCGTGCAATTTGTCTATAAGCGTTTGCCAACCAAGCCAGAGGTAATCAACAAGCAGATTTTTTTGCGATGCGGCAGATACTACTCCAACCGGGCTTATCAAGCGACTATCTATCGATTGTTGAACCTGAATTTATACAAGTTTGTCAACATTCGATATGATATTTCACCACAGGCAGATACTTTACTGGATGCTCGGATCTATCTCACGCCTTATCGACCGCAGAGAGTAGAAGCCACGTTATCCGGGGTGTTTTCGCCGAGTTTCTATTCCGGAGTAAGGATCGGCACGGCCTATAATCACCGCAATACTTTTCGCGGAGCTGAGGCGCTGCGGGTAGCTTTGAACGGCGCTTACCTGCGTACCAATAAAGACAATTTTGACTTCGAGAATTTCCTCGTCAGCGATGCTTCGGCTGGCCTGACCCTGCCAAAGTTTTTGTTTCTCCGGGAAAAACAGACCCGAGCATTTAACAGCACGCGTTTTAACCTTCGCCATGAAACCAATAGCTTTCAATACGACTCGCCGGAATTGGGGAGATTTCGTTTAAGTTTTCAGCGAATTGGTGCGGAAGGCGGTTATTTATGGAAAAAAAACCGTCGTGGTTCGGTAATACATGAGATAAACCCGCTTAGCCTTGGACTGCAATTTTCCACCATCAACAAACAGAGCATTCGCGAGCAATTGATAGCCAGTATTCCCCTAGATACGACCGGCGCCACACGTGCCTTGCTTACTTTTTTGGAATACAAGCCCAATTACACCTTTACCCTTGACGAGCGGCTGCAACCAGCCCAGCGACACACGATTTACTTCAGGCAGCGATTTGCGGCCCAAGCCAGTGGTTATACCCGCAGCCAATACCTGCCGAGCGAGTACACACTGGAAAGCCCACTAAATTTATTCATCGAGTCTGATTTCCGACAGTATCAAAATACGCATAAACGCAACGTATTGGCATTCCGGCTGGCCGTGGGCGCAGGCATACCGCTTCGGCCCAATGGCGTCGTTGCCCTGCTCGACCGTTACGTTATCGGCGGGGCATCCAGTGTGCGGGCTTTTGCGCCGCGTACAGTGGGCCCGGGCAGTCAGGTCCGCGAAACTAATACCGATGTCCTGAAGGTAAGCAACTATACGGGTAACCTCCTGATGGAGACCAGTTTGGAATATCGAATGCCGCTTGGGCGCTATCCCGAACTGGCGGTCTTTACGGATGCCGGAAACGTTTGGCTTACCTCAGGCCCCGATGCTACCGAGGAATCGAAGTTCCGTGTGAACCGTTTTTACAAGGAACTGGCCATCGGTACGGGCGTGGGGCTACGGGTCAATCTGGGCTTTTTTGTTGTGCGGCTCGATGTGGCCTTTCCATTGGCCAAGCCCTACCTGCCCGAGGGTGAACGCTGGGTAGCCGACGATTTGCATTTTGGGTATCGTAACTGGCGAAAGGATAATTTGAATTGGAATTTCTCTTTTGGATATCCTTTTTGAAGCAACCTCTAATAATCAATAGTAAAAGTATGACGCAAGTTGGTGGCAACTTGGTCTGACTGAGAAACTGCACAATAATATTTGCCAGTGATTTTTTTATTCTTGCTGTCCACAATCACAGTAAGGGCGCCATACTCAGTATCATTTCCATAAACGAGCGTTCCCCCATTTCCGCTTGATCCCATTCGAATCCCACCCACCGCAACACCACCTGCACCATTCACGATCACAGTGTAACCAAGCATTTTCCCATTTTTCGGAACTTCAATGTGCTGGAAATTATGTGAATGCCCGCTGAGCAGCAGATCGGGCACTTTGCCTGAAAAAGTAAAGGCGTCTTCGATACAGGTTCTGATGTTATTGTTGTTGGAGCCGTCGAAGCAGTAAGGGGGGTAATGTACCGCTACAATGAGTGCCTTGCTGGAATCGGCGTTCTTCATCTCCTGATTGAACCAATCTTGTTGATCCTGAGAAATGGAATTGGAAATGGCGGAAAGGCCTATGATTGTCGCGACGGGCGTATCCAATACCCAGTAAAACCATGGAAGATTCATCGCAGGCCGTTGTCCTTTCGTAAACGACAGTTTGGGTTGCATAAAATTCTCCGCAAATGCTTCCAATCCATTTGGCCCATAGGAGTCGTGATTGCCGGGAATCGCGACAATTGCATTTCCATAATTGCAGTACGGCACATAAAATTCTTTCTCATAGAGCACTTCGTCGCTGCCTGGGTAAATGACGTCGCCGATATGGTAACAAAAGCAAGGTGTATCTGCTTGACCCTGACCTGCACTGCATTGTGCCTCCATCATTTCTGCGACATCCAAGCGCTTGTCGGGACCGCCATTGTGGCTAGAATCATTGCCGGTATCGCCAATGCAATGAAAGGCCATGATGCCCGTGTTTTGGATAAGGGTGCGCTGTGCTTGAGTAATAATCTGATTCACGTCGTAGTGATGGTTCAGACTGGGGTGCGCAGTGGGCACTTGGTCGGGTGATTTTGGGCCTGCTTGTTTCGAATTTTCATTATATGAATTGAAACGGTCTCCATCAAAATAACGACCATTTGGGGGATTTATAGGTGAATTC
>JACMMM010000300.1 GCA_014379065.1 Saprospiraceae bacterium | reverse complement strand
GCCTACTTGGACATTGGAAATTCCTTGTTGGATATTGGATATTCCCTTGGATATTCCTTGTTTTTTCCGGCAGCAAACATTGAAAATTTTCGAGAATCATAGCACTTATTTTTTTATAAAAAGTTAATAATCAAAGTTTTAGATAAATTATTTTAAATAATGGTTTTCGAGAAACCATAAATTTTGTATTTGTATACGGAATCCCCCTTCTTGACTTTTGTACCAAGAAAAATGCACCCAATGAAGTGCATCGGAATTTTCAACTCATTTTTATAATATTATGAAACGACTCTCTTTGCCATCCGCCTTCTTTTCCATCCTTTTTTGTTTTGCCTTCTCAAACGCCATTTATGCACACCAAAATCCATCAGCCTCATTTGCCGATGGTGATTCGACTATTTGGCAGAAAGGGTTATCTCCCAAACTCGGAAATCCTGATTTCATAGGTGCTCCCTTGGGCCACTGTCTAGACACCACCATTGCAGTAGTCAATTGCCTCACGCATACCATTGAATTGTCTGCGTATGTATATTGGGTCTTCACTGGGCAATTGCAGCCCATAGTTGCCACTTGGAGTACAGGTCAGGTTTCCCACAAAATAACGGTCAGCCCTCCTGGAGTGTGGAGCTGGGATCCTGTGCCTACGGGTTGCGAGCCAAACCATTGGCATACGGAATACAATCAATCTGGCACTTTTTTCTTGGGCAGTATAGAAATTTTAGGACCCGTATCTCTTTGTGTCGGTGACGTTGCTGAACTCAGCCTCGCGTCCGGAGGGTACAACTTTCAAAACTTCCATTGGGCCCCCAATAATCCAGGCGGCAATATTTCATCGTATCAAGTAACAACAGCGGGTTCGTATTCGCTCTCGGTAACCGACGATCTGGGATGCCCTTTTTCGGATCAAATCAGCATTGCGCCCTCCTCTATTGTCTCCCAAACGGAGAACATTTCTTTTTGCACCGGAGAATCGGTCACGATTGGCGGACAAGTGTACACGCAGTCGGGAACAGTGATAGACACGATTCCTTCCAATACAAGCGGCTGTGACACCATAATAACCTACACGCTTACGCAGGGGCCATACCAAACCCGCTCAGTAAGCATCTCATTCTGCCCTGGCGAATCGGTCACAATAGACGGACAAGTGTACACCCAGTCGGGAACCGTGATGGACACGCTGCCTTCCGCAATCAGTTGCGACACGATAGTGATCTACACTTTGACGTTGCACCCATTCCATACCCGCTCCGAAACGATCTCATTCTGCCCTAGCCAAACCGTTACACTCGGCGGCACAAACTACACGCAACCCGGAACCGTGGTGCTTACGCTGCCCTCCAACAGCGGATGCGACACCATCGTAACCTATACTTTGCAATTTTTGACCCCGGCAGCTTCCAATCTCAGCATGATTTGCCCAAATCCCCTTTCGGTAATAGCCCCATTTGGCAGCACCAGTGCATTTGTAAACTACAACCAAGCAACCGCTACGACCGATTGCCCCTGCCCCGGAATCGCGCTTTCGCTTAGCGGCGGATTGGCATCGGGCAGCAATTTTCCAAAGGGAATCACTCCGGTTTGTTTCCAGGCCAAAGACAGTTGCGGACAATCGGCCTCCTGCTGTTTCAACGTGACTGTCGAGGTGGCAGGCGAAGTTGCCTGCGACACGAAAGTATCTGGCTGCATAAAATACGAACTCCTGACCATCACCGCAGATGCGTCCGGCAACCGGACGTATCGAATCCGTGTGACCAACAACTGTTCGAGCAAGTTGATCTACACGGCATTCCAAATGCCGAATGGTATTGTTGCAATTGAACCTGCCAATCTCTCCACCTACACCGCGCCTTCAGGCAACACATACAAAGTGCGCAACCCAAATTACACGCCGCTATACTCCATTCGTTTCGCTTCCAATTCGGACAGCCTCCAGTTGGGCGAATCAGACATTTTCAAGTACACCTTGCCCAAGCAATCTAATCTCACCTTTATCAACGTCTTGTCGAGGCTTGAACCAAACCTCTACGCCGAGGCAACCCTGAATACTTTTAACTGTAATATTGGGACAACACCAAGTAACAGTCGTCCAAATGAGCTACGCGACGAGCAGGCGTTGGTTGAAAGCCTTGGAGAAACGGCCCTATTGTTATTCCCCAACCCAGCCAGCCAGCGTGTCATAGCGTCTTTTGGCGAGCAAACAGGCAAGCTGCACATACTCGATCAAACGGGTCGAGTTGTCTTGCGCCAGTCGGTAAACGAATCCAATGCGGAGTTTTCCGTAGCAGATCTCCCGCAAGGGCTTTACCAAGTAATTTTTATGGGTGAAAAAACGATGCTCCACTGCCCATTGGCTGTGCAACGCTGAGCCGAGGGAATATCCAAGGGAATATCCAATATCCAACAAGGAATTTCCAATGTCCAAGTAAGCTCCGAGCTTGGGAATTGTTGATATTCAATGCCGAGATGTCAATGTGAGTGACTGAGCCCAACGCCTAATTGGACATTGGATATTCCCTTGGACATTGGAAATTCCTTGTTGGATATTGGATATTTTATAGGCTCATTTTCTCCATGAGCCATTCGCGCTCAGCCACTTGTTTTTCGGCAACAACATCTTTCCAAAGAGATGCTTTGGCGGCCTCGTCATTTGGCACAAGCCTGATCAAGCGAAGCATAAAGCGCACAAAATTCAGGTTGATCTCCTGATGGTAGCCCAGGTTTTTTTGGCGGTTGAGGTAGGCCCCAAAACTCTGCAAAAGCGATTCGAGGGCATCTCCTTCACTGAGTTCATAGTAACTGCGTACCAGCATCCGGCGGGCGTGGAGGTTATTGAGCGGGTCTTCGAGTTCCACTTGCTGGAGCAGGGGCATGGCTTGGGCATAATCGGCTTTTTGAAAATAGAGGAAAGCGCGATTGTAACGGTAGGCGTTGTCCCGTTCACGGGGATGAAGGGTATTTCGATACTGCTCAATGAACTGTTCTGTCCACTCGTGTTCGCCCAAGGCCGCCCCTATGCGGATGATGTTTTTGAAGGTAAAGCTCGACAAAAAACCGTTCTCTGTCAGGAAGTTGCGCTCCAATGCTGCGCGATACACGTCGAATGCCTCACGGATGTAGGCCCGCTTGCCCGAGTTCATCCGACGGATACAGCCGTTGATGGCCATCAAGTAAAGCCCTCGCATTTCCTCTTGCCCGAAACGCCCTTCGTGCTGGGCAAGCAATTGCTTCAAGCGCTCAAAAGGCGGATCCTCCTCTGGCGATTGCAACATCCGATAGGCGTGATAATAGATGGCCACTGCAGGAGCTTCAAGCATTGGCCCTTGTTCTACCACGCTCAGAATGGCATCCAATAATTGCATGTGGTACGTTTGGCCCGCCACAGCCTGCTGCATGAGCGCCGAACAGGCGTGGCTCAGCATCTTGGACACATAAAAAGTGGTTAGTTCGTCGGGCAAAGGCTGGAGGTTAAGGCTTGCAGAGCGTTCGCGCCGGACCTTGTGTTCCAGTTTTTCTTGGTGGAGTCGGTATTGGTGGAAATGGTGCTGGGCGTCTCGCATATACTGTTTTTCCCCTTGGGTCGCCGCTTTGTCCAGGGCTTTGTCGAAGAGCTTATCCATACCTCGGTTGCGGAGCGCCCGGACAAGCGTTTGGTGACACTCGGCTTTATCGGACTGCCATTCTATCAGCGCAAAGTATTGGCGCAAAGCATCCAATGCATACGACATGGTGTGGCGAAGGCGGCGATTATCATAAATCTCATCCGGGAAAGCGGCCTCGAATAAGCGCTCAGCAGCAAATGCCTTTTGCGTAGGCTTACCAATATGCTCAGCAAGATGCTTGCATAGGCGGGTGACTTCGATGCGGCGGTTAAAGAGCGGGCAGCCCACGAAATCCATCAAAGCATTGGATTCTTTGACAGGAAGTTGCTGGAAGGCACGGACGAGTAGGGAAGTAGTCATGTTCTTTGTTGATTTTTTACCCGCCGTAGCCAAAGCGAAGGAGGGGGAAAATGGGGATGTGGGGATTTAAGTATTTATTTCGGCAAATATCAATTTAATAGATTGTAAATCAAGTTTTTAAGGTAAAAATTTTTCGGCTTTGGTTGTTTTTTGTATTTGTGGTACGGGTTGGAGCATTGGACATTTGCAGTGTTGGTTTTATATATGAACAAAACATACGGCCAACATTAATAATGAAAAAGATAATCTTCGTCCTTCAAATCCTACTCGCGGCCTCTTGCATGAAAGAGGGATCTTGCCCGGGTTCAACCTTAATTTGTACACATACTGTCTATAAAGGTTTCCGGGCATGCCCAGACCCGAATATTCCTAACCAATGGCTTTTTTCTGATTGCAAGTCATACACCGAATCCTTCGAGATATGTGATGGCGATACAAGCGCCTGGCTGGTGGAAGCCCGCCTATTTGATGAAAGCCGCAATAATGATTCAACCAACCAAACATGGACTGAATTCGCCCGACTTTACCCAAATGAATGTGGGTGCAAGTGATGTTCACAATTGCCCTTTTTAACTTTCTCTCTCCTTTTAATACAATGTTCAGCTTATGAAAAAGATATTGCTCTCCTTGTTCCTGTTTCTCTCCACATACAATCTTTGGTCCCAAAACAATTTTTGGCAAGAAGCTAAAGGACCTTACGGGGGAGATTTTGATCTGGTGAAAACAACCAATGAGGTCCTTTATGTGACTAACGTAAGCGGTTGGCAATATACTTTCCGTTCTTCCGATGGTGGAGCCAGCTGGGACCAGTTGAACTTTCTTCAATCCTCTTTCCCAAATGCTAAAGACAAAGTAGCGCGGGCTGGAGCAGCAGGAACCGTGTTTATGCTCGTTTATACTACAGCACCAAACTCCTCTTGGTACCGAACGAATAATGACGGACAAACCTGGGTGGAAATGGCCGATTTGACCAACTATTTTGTTGAAACGCCTGGTGGTGTAATGTTATGTACCAAATCGAACAAGCTCGTCCGGTCCACCGATGGAGGGCAAAATTGGGTAAATTCCCTGATATACAATCGTGAATTACATGCAGTCAACGACCCGGCTGTGGGCTTAATTGCCGTTGATGTTCCAAATGCCCAGGATACTTCCCGGGTAATCTTCCGCTCTCCCGACAATGGTTTGAGCTGGGATACCATTCAAATTCCATTTCTGTATGACAACTATTTATTCACCAATTCCGGCACTTTGTTTTGTACAAGCAATAAGATCTTATATCGTTCTGATAATAATGGGGGTTCATTTCAACCCACCAATATTACGAATGCACTTACTTTGAACGGTACCACCTTACAGAGCGGAAGGATTGTCGCACGCCTAGATTTTGACGATTATTATTCAGATAATGATGGTGTTAACTGGCAAAAATTTGGGCCACAAGTACAAGGATTTTTTGGCAACTACGCTCCGGTTTCACCCTTGGCGAGTGGTAAAATTTTCCGAAACAGTTACTATGGTATTTATAGCTCTATCAATGCCGGGCTTAGCTGGCAGTTTTCAGGTAACGGATTGCGGCCTGGGGAAGTTGAAGATTTTAAGTTTGTAACAGATAGCCTGTTTTATGGAGGCAATATGGTTGGGGTGTGGAGAACTGCCGATGCCGGGGAAACCTGGACTCAATTGAGCCAAAATTCTTCTTTGCTAAACAGTTCTTCCCCTTTCCAAATTACCAGTACAGGCGGGATTGTGCTGACCCAAGATTATCAATTATTATATTCCGCTAATGGGATTGATAATTTTGTAAACATTACACCTTCGAATCAATTGCCTCAATACACCACCAATTACATTTTCAAAAATCCTGCCAATGACCATTTATTCATAAATACCAAAACCGGGCTGGAGCGATCCAAAGATTTGGGGCAGAATTGGGAAATGGTTTATGCCGCCGAGTATGCTAAAACTTTCGCCTCCATGGTGTTTCACCCTTCCGGACGGATTATTGCCTCAGATTATGAAAAGAAAGTGTACTTTTCTGACAATGAAGGTTCTCTCTGGCAACCGCTTGTAATTCAAAATATTGGGTCGTTTCAGCCCATAAAAGTCGCTCCGAACGGAGACATTTATGCTTTTAGGACCCTTTATTTAGACAATGCGCTTTGGAAGTCGGAGGATGCCGGAGCATCCTGGACAAAGCTGCCACCTACCCTCAGCTTCATTTATTATTCCTTTGGATTTTTGGATATTGCTGCAGACGGTCACGTGTATATCACCGACGGTTATGACAATGTTTATGTTTCTGCTAATGAAGGCTTAACCTGGCAAACCCTTCCATCTCCATTTGCGGGCACAAATGATCATAACCTTGCCAATATTAACATATCGCCCAATCAATATCTGTACGTATGCTCCACATTTAATGGACTTTTCAAATCCGGCGCTCCAATCTCTAACGGCGCCTATATAAAAGGCCGGGTCAGAATAGATGCAGATGCTGATTGTTCAACCCCCGATGCGCAAAACCCCCTTAAGAACAGAGTCATATCTGCTGCCGGTGAAAATTTTGAATACTTCAGCAATACAGACCTGGATGGGAATTATGTCTTTTTTGTGGATACGGGTAATTATCAGGTTATTGCACATAATCCGAATAGCCTCTGGTGGCATTATTGTGAAGATACTATGGTAGTTGAACTTCCAGAACTATTGTTAACAGACACCGCCGATTTCGTTTCGATTCCGATTTCATTCTGTCCCTTGATAACCGTCCATGTAGCCGTTCCTCAACTTCGCAGATGCTTTGACAATGAAGTTTATGTGGAGTATTGTAACCAAGGCGCTGAATTAGCAGATAGTGCATGGGTGGATATTCTGCTTGACCCTTACCTTTCCTTTGTAAGTTCAGCCCAACCCCATACTCTATTGGGCAATGATTCTATCCGGTTTTTCGTGGGTAATTTACCCAGCGGCGATTGTGGCCAATTTCAACTCACGGTACACGTGGAATGCGACTCCACCGTCCTCGGGCAAACCCACTGCATTAATGCACACGGCTTCCCAGACACACTTTGTACCACAGTGCCTAACTGGTCGGGGGCAAACATTGAAGCCTCCGTAACCTGTCAGGACACTACCCTGCAATTCCATCTGAAAAACACCGGTAACGCGCACTCGCAGATATTGGATTTCATTGTCTTTGAAGACGATGTGGTATTAATGACCGGGGAGGATGAATACGATATTGCCGACGATGTGGTTTTTGATTTTCCTGCCAACGGAAGCACCTGGCGCATCGAATCCGAACAAGAGCCTGGCCACCCGTTCTCGAACCTTGTCCTTGCATTTTCCGAAGGGTGTGGCGGTTTTGGAAGTTTGGGTTACATCAACCAGTTCCCTGTAAACGGCATTCAACCCGCCTGGCATCGCATGTGTGTAGAAAACACAGGCTCCTTTGATCCAAACGACAAGCAAGGCTTCCCAACCGGCACTGGCTCGGAGCACAATATCCGTCCCGGGCAGACCATTGACTACCTCATCCGTTTCCAAAATACAGGTACTGACACAGCCTTCACCGTCGAAGTACGCGACACCCTTTCAGCATTTCTCGATCCAATCAACATCCGCCCCGGCGCAAGCAGCCATCCTTATATCTGGGAATTGAGCGGACAAGGCGTCATCAGTTTTACCTTCAGCAACATCATGCTGCCGGATTCCAACGTGAACGAACCTGCTTCGCACGGTTTTGTGCAGTTCAGCATCGCCCCCTACGCCGATGTACCCTTGGGCAGCG
>JACMMM010000299.1 GCA_014379065.1 Saprospiraceae bacterium | reverse complement strand
AATCCCCAATCCTGCCTTTCCGGTCAGTTTTCAAAATCCAGGCAGATTGGCTCCCGAAATTATAGTTATCACCCGTTATAATAAGACCGATGTCTTTGTAGGCAGTCAAAGTGTTAAAATGGCCCCCTAGTTGATCTTGGTATTTCCGTGTCCAATGCACATTACCCAATGAATCAAAGCCTGAAACTGAGCCAATTGAGCTCGCTTGATAGAGCGTCGTCAGGATGAATCCCTCATCTCCGTCCTTAATTATTTTTCCAAAATAGGTGCCAGCAATGCCAGTAGAATATCGTTTGGAAAGCAACGGGTGGCCTTCTGTGGACAGTTTCATGAAAACCCCTTTAGAGAAACCCATATATCCTCCGCATGCGACCAGTTCTCCATTTGCCAACGGCACTACATCTGTCAAAGAAGCCCCTTGAAAACGGTGATGCCATAACATATCTCCCATAGCTGACATGCGAAATAAAGAACCTTCACGAGAAATACCTACAAAACCGCCATCGGAGGTGTTCTTAATCGAAAAAGCCCCCATTGATCCTAAAATGCTATATTCTTTAGCCCAAATCAGATTGCCATCGGCATCCAATTGAACAAAAAAAGTCCTACTTTCATTTTGAAACAGGATATCCCCACAAGCCGTGATCTTGCCGTCGAGAGTAGCCACGAGGTTATATAATGCCCCTCTGTTGATGGATTGGTACATCCAGAGCAGATTCCCATCGCTTGAGAATTTTCCAATGGCAGCATGATAAGTAGTGTCGCCCCTCTGGAAAGTTATGGCAAATCCGCCATCGCTGGTCGCAACCAAGCCCCCATATATATCATACACTAGGGTGCTATCCATCAGATTTTTTGCCCATAATTGTTGCCCTGCCGGAGTCATTTTGACCAGACAAGTGCCGGGAAATCCATTGCTCCCCAAGGTTGTGAATAGAAATAATAGGTTGCCATCTGATAATACAACCGCACCTTTACCACTCGCCAGAATCTGCCCCTTGTACGACATTTGGAAGAGTCGGTTGCCTTCCTCGCAAAACGGCTTCATCACTACTTCCACAGTCGAAGTCGCCTGGCACAGGCCATTGTAGGCTACCAACTTTATCTCTTGTGTGCCGGCATTGCTAAAGGAGATTGAATCAAGCGTACTTCCCTGGCTCACGCCATTTACAAACCATTCCATTTGGGTCGCGTTTTGGCTCGTATTGGTCAGCGTAATCGTCTCGTTCATTTCAGGATAGAGATTGCTCACGGTAAACGAGGCGGTCACGTTGCAAACCACTTGAATAACAACACTCGCTGTAGCCTTATCGCAAAGAAAAGTATTGGCGGGTTGAGCTGTCAGCACCACGGTGTAAGTTCCGGGTGCTGTGAAAGTGTAGGAGGCATTTTGCTGATTCCCAAACGAGCTGCCGTTCAGCGTCCAATCGTAGCTGCTCGCGTTTTGGCTGGTGTTGCTGAAATTCACCGTCTCGCCGGGGGCTATTGTCGTCGCGCTTGATGTGAAACCTGCCATTGTGGGTGTCGGGCAGGGCGGCAAACAGCCTTTCGAGTCCAAAAGACTGTGGCGAATGCCGTCCACCGTGGCGTTCATGCGCGTTGCCTGGTCCGGCGTGAAATCGTGGAAACATGCGATGATGCCATAATCCATAAAATTCCAGGTCATATCCGGTTGGTCGGTCGCAAACGGCCCCGATTGGGTGTCTGTGGAGCAAGTATTTACGGTCTGGTCGCAAGGCACAGATGCCGTGCTCTTGTCCGGCGGCGTATCGCAAATGCGGTCGCCCTTGGTAAGGCAATTGTTGTTCGTACAGCCCCCCTCAAACGTATGGTAAAGGCCGAGATAGTGGCCCAATTCATGCGCCAAGCCAGTTATTTTGTTGATATCGGTTACATAGCCAGTCTCCATTACGATCCCGTCAAGATTGTTACCGTGATTGTAAGGGAAGAAAGAATAGCCCGCCACACCACAACCATACGTGGCGGAGCAGATGCTGCGCACGAGCCAGATGTTCACATAATCCTTTGGTTTCCAACGGTTGAGATTTTTTACGGGAATGTCCTGCGTTTCCATTTGCATTTCCGTCAGCGGGCTTTGATTGCGCGTGATGCCGTTGCTCGGCAGGCCATCGGGGGTACGTTGGGCGAGGCAAAGTTGGATGCCGCAATCCGCGCCACTGCCCTGGTCGAAGCCGCCTTGGTTTGCAAGCGCCTGGTTGAGCCATGTGATGGCTTGTTGCGCCTGGGCGTCGCTGATATTCTCGATTCCGCCGTCGTGGATGATGTGTATGACGGTGGGCAATACCTTCACATTATCAAGCAGGCCGGAAGGCGATTTTTTCTGTTGAAAAACCTGAAGGATGCGTTGCTCATATTCCTGATTTTTTTGAAAAAATGCGGGGTCTTGCAAGGTTTTTTCGCGCCAATAATCCGTGGCACAAGGAGCGTCAAGGTTTTGTGAATGGGCATTTTTGGATTGAAAAATACAAAAAAGGATAAGGGCAGGTAGGTAGTAGTGTTTCATGTGTTCGGAAAATTTGCCTCAAATATATCGTACACGCATTTCAGTACAGACAGACTTTCATGTATTGACTATTTTTGTCAGAAAATAATGTTGTTCAATGGACGAATGTTCGACTAAGAGCAACAAGGGGTAATTTTGACAGCCTGCCTGTCGGTAGGCAGGGATTTACAGGATGAACAGGATGTGTGACTCCAAATTGTCGGCGAAGCCGACACCCCCTCTTAAATCCTGTTTATCCTGTAAATCCTGTCAAAAAAACTCGTAAAACCTATTTAAAAGTCTCCTCCTCCGCTCCAAAATCCAACCCCGGCATTTCCTGTTTCAATCTCGAAATCGCCTCCATTTGCGTCCTTAAAAACGTCCGGTGTTGTTCCGTATCGGGATGGAACGGTCGGTGTTGCGCGGCAGCCTGAATTTTCTCGATGCGCTCGTTAAGTCGGCGTGTCTTCTCATCAAAAAAAGTATCCGAAAAAAATTGCCAAACATAGTCAACGGCCACTTCTGAGGGATGTACCATGTCGGCGGCATAGAAGCGGTAATCCCGCAGGTCGTCGAGCAAAAGTTCGTAGGCCGGGAAATAGTGCGCGTAGTCCAGTTGAGCGCAAATTTCTTCGCAAGCCAGTAAAAGCGCGGCTTTGCTGCGTTGGTTCTGCACCAAGCCATTGCGCAAATGCCGCACGGGGCTGACGGTCAGGATGACTTTAAAGTGTGGCACACCTTTGAGGTATGCCACACTTTTTATTTTTTGTAAAACAGTCAAGGTTCGTTCTACAATTTCCGAAACCGAAAGCCGGCGCGGGGCGAAAAGCGCTGCGGGCATTTTATGGTTATTTGCCACTACTTGGCCTGTTTCGCGCAGCGCAAAAACATCTGAGGTTCCAAAGGTTAGCAGCAGGAAATCGGTGTTTTTCAAGTATTCGGATGCCTGTAGGTAAGCGGCGTTGATACCTTCCAGCGCTTCGCTTTTATCGGGTTTGGAGAAGCGCCCGTGATGTTCCCAACTGTGCCAGAGGCCGGCGTTTTCAAAAAGTTCTGCTTCGGCAAAAGGTTGATCTCCAGCAAGAATCCTTTCTAAACAATGCGCCATTGAGACTGGGTTATAGACGATTCCGAATGGATTGGTAAAAGCATGAAACTTAAGATCCGTCAATTTTTGGCCTATGTGCGCAGTAAAGCAGGAACCAAGAAGGAGCATCTTATGGTCGTGGTTGATTTGGAAAGGGGGTGATGTAGCAGTGAGGGCCGTGCGAAAGATTGCATTCATGTAGAAAACTTTTTTGTCCCCGCAAACTTCCTACTTTTGCCCGCTCTCTTGCGCAACCCATGGATTTTATCTCCCGTCTTTTTGGATTTCAAAAAACAGCACAGCAGCCCGACATCCCGTTTGGCCGCTTTTCTGACGCCTACAAATCCGATGCGCAACAACAATCGTTCGACAGATCGCTAGAAGCCTTCGAGCAGGGCGAGTATCTGAAAGCTTACCGGGATTTCCTGATTTTCTTGAAAGACGAGGATGCCAAAGTGCCCAACATTACTTGGCAGGAAACCGAGGACGAAATCCGCTTTGAACTTTGGCAAGGCTCGCAGCACATCACCGGTTTCGCCAACGCCGAAAAAGTGAAGGCCGAAAGCAAGGTAGCCCGCGCCGACGACCTCAACGTGGGGTTTATGCGGCGGCTCATGGAAGCCAATTTCAACCTCAAATTCAGTCGCTTCGCGCTCGATGCCGACAACAACATCAGCATTGTGTTCGATACACGCACTTCAGACGGCTCTCCGCTCAAAATCCTTCACGCCCTACGCGAACTCGCCATTCATGCGGATAAACAAGACGATCTGCTCCTCAGCGAGTTTGCCATGCTTCATCCCTCGGAAGAACGCGATCACGGTAACATCTCCGATACCGAAAAAGAAGTCAAATACGCCTACATCCACCGCTCCATCGAGGCGGCATTCGCCGAGATAGACAAGGGCAAACCCGACCCCAATACCTACCCTGGCAGCTACGCTTACCTCTTGCTCGCACTGGCATTCCGGCTCGATTATCTCATTAAGCCTGAGGGCTTTATGATGGATCTGCTCGAAAAAGTTTACGCGGCCTATTTCACCAAGAACAACCTCACCCCGCAGGTTAAAGTACAACAGATGCGCCGCGAATTCCAGACCTTGCTCGACCGGCCTAAAGCGGAGTTTTTCAAAGAAATGTACCGCACCCGCAGCACTTTCGGCGCCAACCCAGCTGTGCCGCACGGCACTTTTGCAAGCTTTATCGGGGGCGAATTGGCCAACATGGAATGGCCTATACAGCAGGGTCACGATGCGCTTGCCTTTGCAGTAACGCAGTACGTGACCGGGTTTACGCTCTTCCACCAGGCCCCGCCAAAGCCAGACCGGGAGTTTTTGCACCTCTTTTTCCAAATTAGCGAATCTACCTTTTTCCGCGAACTCGGCTTTCACATACCCTTCACAGATGCAGCAGGAAGACTTCAAAAAGCCGAAATCTTGAAGGAAATCAAACACATCGTCGAACGCAACCGGGCGCAATATACCCGCCTCCGCCCTAACACGAACAGCCTTGATTTTGCCTCGTATACCCTCTTTGGCAAGTCATTTTTGTTAATGCTCAAGGACTTGGATTTGACGAAAGAATGATAATTGGCAATTAATTAATAGTCTTCAATTCCTGTAGGGAATCCCTGTTTATAGAGGATCGAATGTGTGTTTACTAACCCCGCTAGGGGTTTCCTGATCCAATTTCAGGCAACCGCTAGCGGGGTTTTAAACAATCCTACAAAAATGATCTATAAACAGGGATTCCCTACGGGAAATGAAGGCTATTGTGTTTAAAATAAAAAATTTTGAGACACTTACTTAAGCTCCTCCGTTTTTGTCTCCTGATTATTCTGCTCAGATTTTCTGCAACCCCCGTTTTTTCCCAAAAGCTGTTCTCCCTGACACCTGCCGACTCACTCCACAAAGGCCGCCTCTGGACTGGGATTGGCACAGGCTGTGTCGTATATGGAGCTTCAATGGTTGGGCTTTACAAAGCTTGGTATTCCGATTATCCATCCAGTAAGTTCCACACATTCAACGACTTGCGCGAATGGAACCAAATGGACAAAATGGGCCATTGGCTTATGTCGTACAATGAAAGCCGATGGGTGTTTGGCATAGCAAAATGGACAGGGATGCGCCCCCGAAAAGCGGCTTGGGCAGGTTTTGCTGGCGGACAATTGATCCAAACCTCGCTCGAAACCTTCGATGGCTTTTCTGAACAATGGGGCTGGTCTTGGGGAGATATAGGCTTCAATACACTGGGATCCGGCCTCTTTTTGGCACAGCAACTTGGCTGGGGAGAACAGCGTATTTCCATGAAAATGAGCGCCTTACCTGTGAGATATCCTAAAGACCCGATTTATCCAGTCCATCCTGTGGGCAGCCAAGCCTCCACAACATTAAAGCAACGCGCCGATGAACTTTACGGCACTGGCCCTACAAACTTGTTTTTGAAAAATTACAACACGCTGGTCGTCTGGGTTTCTGTGAATCCACGCTCTTTTTTAGGCAAGCGGGCTACTTGGTGTCCGCGTTGGCTTAGCCTCGCCGTGGGCATGGGGGCCGATAATATTTTCGAGGGATTTGGCTACGAATGGCAGCAGGATAAGTCCTGTGTAGGTAATGATTGTATCACCTATCGCCTTGACCCACAGCGTTATCCACGAACCCGACAGTTTTTTCTCTCTCCTGATGTGGATCTGACCCGGATTCCGGTTAAAAGTCGTTTTTTAAAAGCCTTGCTCTACACGGCCAATGTTTTCAAGTTCCCTGCTCCTGCGTTGGAATGGACCAATCACGGGAAAGTAAAGTGGCATTGGGGGTATTTTTGATGGAAAAATAAACCGCAAAATGTAAAACAGGAGAACCGCAAAATTTAAAATCAAGAGGGGGCGATTCCTGCTTAAATTTAGATCATTGTTGGATGCAAACAATTAGACCCGAAATGCTTAAAATCGAGACGGCAGCATTTCCCTCTTAATTTTAAATTTTGCGGTTCTCCTGTTTTACATTTTGCGGTTTAATGAATATAAAAAAAGCCGCTCTTGGGGAGCGGCTCGTGTTTTGCTTTCTGATCTTTTTTATCACTAGTTCGGGTTAAACCCGTAGTTCGACATAATCTTTTCCTTCAACTCTTTGCGCGCAAAAAAGATGCGGCTTTTCACCGTACCCAAGGGCAGGCGCAAGTCGTCGGCGATCTCTTGGTACTTGTAGCCTTCAAAATGCATCGTGAAAGGAACGCGGATGCTGTCGTCGAGCCCAGATACCATCGTGTTCAGTTCTTTGAGCAGGATGCCGCCTTCTGCCGCATTGGCTGCCGAATGACTGAACGAGTTGAGGTAATATTGGTTTTCTGTATTGTCCAACACCGTGTTGGCTTTCACCTTTTTACGGTAGTTGTTGATAAAGATGTTCTTCATGATCGTGAACATCCAAGCCTTAAAGTTAGTGTCGGGCTGAAACTTATCACGGTTGAAAAGCGCGCGATAAGCCGTTTCCTGATACAAATCCTTGGCATCTTCCACGTTCTTCGTCAAGTTATAGGCGAAGGAGTGCAGCATGCTCGTCAGAGTGCTCAGTTTGGTGTTGAATTCCATACTTGTCATGGCAATCTCCTGTTTGTTTAAAATGATGCCTCAAAGGTAAGACCATGTTAAACAAACGCCAAATTTTGCTTCCACAAAAACTGTTAATTTTTAAAAAAAAAGATGTTGTGAACTCTATTATTTAGTCAAATAACTGATTTTCAATTAGTTAATTAATTTTTACAAAATCTTCATAAGGTAGATTCCTTCAAAAAAAAATGAAGACCGAAAGGCGCTTTACATGAAAGAAAGTACGCTTGAAACGGCCTAAAAACATCTTAAAGCAGGCAATTTAAAGGCTTAAGCAAATTATACCCTGATCCCCCAAACAATCGGCAGCAAAATATAAACAAAGGCAAGCAAGAGCATTACAGCCAGGGCGTCGAGCAGAAATCCCGCCCGGGCCATGTCACGCGTGCTGATATGGCCGGAAGCGAACACGATGCTATTGGGCGCGGTGGCGATGGGCAGCCCAAAACCAAAGGATGCCGCCATGGTGGCGGCCAACAGCAGCCCAAACGGATGCGAGCCAATGCTCCCGGCCAAAGCAGCCAAAACAGGCATCATCATGGAGGCCGTAGCAATATTGGACGCGACCTCGCTGAGCATCACCACGGCGCTCAATACCACCAAAAGGATGATCGCGTGGGGCAAAAATCCAAGCCCTTTCATTTGCTCACCAAACCACAGCGCTAAGCCGCTTTGATCGAACCCCTTGGCAAGCGCAAGACCGCCACCAAACAGTAGGATGATTCCCCACGGAATTTTAGCTGCCGTGGGCCAATCGAGCAGTGGCGTTTTTTCTTCCCGGCTTCCGGCAGGGACAATGAAAAATAAAACAGCCCCCATGATCGCGATCACGGTATCCGAGCAGTAAGCCGGCACTTTGCTCAAGTCTTCCGGAAGGGGAAGTCCAGCCATATTTACATGGATCCATTGGTTGAGGGGGTCGTACCACAAAAGCGAGCCGGTCACCCAAGCTAAAATGACCGCGCCAAAAACCCAAAGGATACGTTTTTCAGGCTTGGAAATACTACCGAGTGCATCGAGTTGTGCCTGCAATTGTTGGTGACTATCAATGCTTTTCGAGTCGTTTTTCCCAAGCGGGAACATCCAAACGAGCAATTTCCAGCAAACCAAAAGAAGGGTGAGCGCAAAAGGGAAACCGAACAAAAGCCATTGGCCAAAAGAAACCGTTTCGCCCAATTGTCGCTCCGCATAAGCGACAAAAATGGCGTTAGTAGGCGTCCCAATCATGGTGCCCAGTCCGCCAATAGAGCAGGCATAGCCCACCCCGAGCAACAAGGCTTTGGAAAAGTTTTTGTGCCCCTCCATCCCCTCGCTTTGGGCGGCGACGGCTATGGCCACCGGTGTCATCATCACGGCGGTGGCTGTATTGGAAATCCACATCGAAATGAACCCTGTGGCTACCATAAAGCCCAAAACGGTATGTGCGGGATCGGTGCCGATCCATAACACCATGCGCAAGGCGATGCGGCGATGGAGTTGCCAGCGTTCGATGGACTTGCCCATAAAAAAACCCGCCATGAAGAGGAAAATGATCTCGTTGCCGTATTCGGCGGAAACCATTTTGAGCGGCGCGACCCCTGCTAAAGGCAACAACACCAGCGGCAGCAGCGAGGTGGCCGCCATTTCAATCGGTTCGGTGATCCACCAGACGGCTATCCAGAGCGTGATAGCGGCGGTAATCTGCGCGGGCCACGGCATTCCGGCGGGGGTAGGCGCCAACGCGACCAGCGCAAAAAGCAGCGGCCCGGAAAAAAGGGCAATTCTTCTAAAGTCCATGCGATGTGTTTATGTTTCGCAAAGGACGAAATGCCGATTAACTTTTGGTTGAAATAAAAAATATTTATGAAAAATATCCTCAGCGCAATTTGTCCCACCTCCGCCACCACATCCACCCGGCAAAACCAAGCGCCACTCCCGCAGCCAACCAACCCACTCCCGGCATCAGCCGCAGCACAATAGAAGTAGCCAGGAAAACCGTGGCCCAGTGCCCAACAAAGTCAAGTCGTTTCGGAACAAAAGCAATCGCGAGCAAAATAGCTAAATGGGTGATTATGAATGCACTCCCAGCCAAGCCGCTATGCCCCCAAAAAGGAAAAGAAAGCGCCGCACCGCCCAAAACCGCTAAAGAAATGTACAGCCAACGATAAAAAAGATTGACATCGGGCGCACAATCGCAACCTGTTTTGGACGCGCCGCTGCCCGCGATGATGCGGCGGTTGTAGGTGATGATTTGATACAACGGATATAGCAAGGGGCGAAACCAGCGGCTGCGGAACAGCGGCTTGAAAATCGGCATCCGCTCGCCAATGATGAGGAAAAGGGCACTGAGGCCGTAGGTGACTTCGCCAGTCTTGGTGTCGAGTAGGGGAATCTCGTGGCGAGCACGGTTGAAGTCAATCTTGGCGAGCAATTCAGGGCTTACAGTTGCAAAACCCTGGCGCTCTTTCAGCCAGCCAGCCTTTACAAAACCGGCCGTGTAGGCTTGGCACATGGGACATGAGTCGTCGTAGACAATGACTTTATTTTCAAGCGTTTGCATAAGAAAGTGGGTTTGGTTTGGAGTGAAACAAACCCACAGATTTTAAGTTTTCACAAAAAATTGAAATCAACCTTTCCCCGAGTGTCATCCAGAGCGGAGCGAAGGATCTGGGCATGGAAAGGATGGATACACCCACTTCGCATTTGCGCAGATCCTTCGCTCCGCTCTGGATGACACTCGGGGAGGGGAAAATGCGTTCCTTGTTTTGTAGCCCACTTGGGTTGCGAAGAGGGACGCTGACTGCTTATTCTTGCCTCAACGCTGTTTCGTTACCTACTTAAACCGCTCCGCTACCACCAAATCCTTCGATCCCGGCGTGTAGGCATAGAACCCTTCCCCGCTTTTTGCACCCAGTTTTCCGGCAGTCACCATATTGACCAACAAGGGGCAGGGCGCGTATTTGGGATTGCCAAAGCCATCGTGCAACACGCGGAGAATCGAAAGGCACACATCCAGTCCAATAAAATCGGCGAGTTGGAGCGGCCCCATGGGGTGCGCCATACCGAGCTTCATCACGGTATCTATACCTTCTACATCGCTCACGCCCTCATAAAGGGCATAAATCGCTTCATTTAGCATGGGCATTAGAATTCGATTGGCCACAAAGCCTGGGTAGTCATTCACTTCCACCGGGGCTTTGCCCAATTGCTGAGAAAGCGCCATAATCTGTTGACACACATCGTCTGAGGTGGCATAGCCACGAATTACTTCCACCAATTTCATTACCGGCACCGGATTCATGAAGTGCATCCCGATGATTTGTGTTGGCCGCTGGGTAGCGGCGGCTATCTGCGTGATGCTAATGCTGCTAGTATTGGTAGCCAGGATGGCCGCTGGTGGGGCGTGTTGATCTGCATCGGTGAAAATCTTGAGTTTCAACGCGGCATTTTCGGTAGCAGCCTCTACGACAAGTTCGGCATTTGCCACCCCGGCCCGCAGGTCGGTCATCGGATGGATACGACGCAACGTAGCGGCTTTTTGGTCTTCGCTCAGCGTGCCCTTGGTAATTTGGCGATCCAGGTTTTTGCCAATCGTGAGAAGCGCTTTATCAAGCGCGGCAGCGGCCACGTCTACGAGTGTCACGTTGAAGCCATTTTGGGCAAACAGATGGGCGATGCCGTTGCCCATGGTGCCACTTCCAATTACGGTTATGTTTTGCATTTAAATTGACTGTTGACTGGTGAATTTTGACCGTTGACCGTTGACCTTTGACTATTGACCTTTGACTATTGACCTTTGACCATTGACTATTGGCCGTTGACCCATGACTGTTGACTTTTGGCCATTGACTATTTTGATTCGGATTTGAGTCTTGCAAATAAGCATTTCGATGGTCAATAGTCAACGGCCAAAGGTCAACGGTCAAAGGTCAAAGGTCAACGGTCAACGGTCAAAGGTCAACGGTCAAAGGTCAAAGGTCAACGGTCAACGGTCAACGGTCAACGGTCAAAGGTCAACAGCCATAGTCATTTCCCCAATTTCCCGCGCCATTCCTCAATAGCCGCTTCGATGGCCTCCTTGCGGTTTTCGGGATCAGGGTGACTGCTTTGGAATTCGGGAGTCCGGCTTGGCCCAGAAGCTTGTTTTAAAATTTCCATTACACCGATAAGGTTTTTAGGATCGTAACCACTTTCCATCATGAACCGCACACCGAGGTTGTCGCTTTGAAGTTCTTGTCCGCGGCCATACTTGAGTTGAATCATGTTGGCTACGGATTGTGCGATGTACCCCGAATTTGGATTGGAGGGGTCGTATGTTGCCATAGTGACAGCACCGGTAATACCTTGAGCAAGTTCCATTTGTGCAAGTTTTTCTGCACTGTGCCTTGCCGCCACATGGCCAATCTCATGACCTAGCACCCCGGCAAGCATATCTTCATTGAGCGTTTTCCCATCTTCTGTAAGGCGGAAAAGCAAGCCCTCAGTGATAAATATTTGCCCCCCTGGCAAGGCAAAGGCATTAACAGTTTGTGGATCTGCAAGCAGGTGGAAATCATATTTATAGGGCGTGCGGGAGGCCGCAGAGTTTTGCACCACTTTTTGCCCGACTTGCTTAACGATGGCTGTCGCTTGTGGGTTGCGGCTCAACCCGCCCATTTCCTGTGCCATTTCGGGCGCACTCTGCAGCCCCATCGCAATTTCTTGTTCTGGCGACATGGAGATGTGCTGCGTCTCGCCCGTTATGTCATTGGTGGAGCTCTGACCGTAATATTTGCAAAGTGCAAATCCCGCCATTACGACGGCAATGATGAGTGTAGGACGGATTCGGAATCCGCCATTTTGATTTTGCCCGAACATAGGTTTGATATTTTTAAGTAAAAAATTCCAACACGAAAGTCGCTTGGCTTTTTGGAAATGCAAAACTTTCTAAACTTTTGAACTTTCGGGAAATAAGGCAGTTCACTTGTTCTAACTTTGCCAAAATTTTAAAAAAGCCCCTCCAGACCTCGCCCTAACCTATATTTTCCGACTTCTACTCCATGGATTTACTGAAGCAACTTTTTTCAGAAAAAGCACAAGCCCTCTCCAAAGAGGTAAAAGAACTACTTCAAGTACACGGCGATGTAAAGATTGACGATGTGGCGCTCGAACAGGCTTACGGTGGCATGCGCGACATCACCAGCATGATCTGGGAACCATCTCTACTCGACCCCGAAGAGGGCATCCGCTTCCGAGGCTATTCCATTCCTGAGCTCCGCGAGAAGCTCCCTCGGGCCAAAAACGGCAAAGAACCACTCCCAGAGGGCCTTTTCTGGCTTATGCTGGTCGGCGAAATCCCTACGTCCGAGCAAGTGAAGTGGCTCACCGAAAACTGGGTGCGTCGCGCCAATGTGCCAGAGCACGTTTTCCGCGCCATAGACGTGGTTCCCATCGATGCACACCCTATGACCCAATTCTCTGTGGGCGTGATGGCGATGCAAAACACCAGCGTTTTTGCTCAGCGCTATACCATGGGCATGACCCGCTCCGAATATTGGGATGCGACCTACGAAGACACTATGAACTTGGTAGCCCGGCTGCCGCGCGTGGCCGCGTACATTTTCCGCCGGGTTTATTTCAATGGAGAGCACGTACTGCCCGATATTTCCTTGGACTGGGGCGCAAACTTCGCACATATGCTTGGCTTCGACGATGAAAATTTTAAGGAATACATGCGGCTTTTCCTGACGATTCACGCCGACCACGAAGGTGGCAACGCTTCTGCGCATACTTGCCACCTCGTAGGCTCCACGCTGAGCGACCCCTACCTCTCTTATTCTGCCTCCATGAACGCTTTGGCTGGCCCGCTTCATGGCCTTGCCAATCAGGAAGTTATCCGCTGGATTCAGAAAATGTTCGACACACTTGGCACCACCAAGCCCAGCCGCGAACAGATCGGTGAATACGTGAAAAGCACGCTCGCCAGCGGCCGCGTCATACCCGGCTACGGCCACGCGGTGCTGCGCAAACCCGACCCGCGTTACATGGCGCAAAGGCAATTCTGCGAGGACAATGTCCCCGATGACGATCTGGTGAAAGTGGTGTGGAAGATTTTTGATGTTGTGCCGCCCATCCTCAGTAGCCTTGGCAAAGTAAAAAACCCCTGGCCCAACGTGGACGCCCATTCTGGCGCAGTACTGATACACTACGGACTCACGCAGTATAATTTCTACACGGTTCTATTTGGCGTGAGTCGTTCCCTCGGCGTTTTGGCGGCCCTTTGCTGGGCACGTGCGCTCAACCTCCCGCTAGAGCGGCCAAAATCTGTTACCACCGCATGGGTGAAAGAGTTTTTGGAAAAAGAAGCACAGGTGAAGGCAGCAGAAGCATAGTTCCAACCTGTTCAATTTACGATTTTGGATTTTGGATTTACGATTATTTTGATCCGAAAAAGGCGAAATCCGTGCCTTTTTTCGGATCAAAATAATCCAAAATCCAAAATCGTAAATCTAAAATCACTTTTTGCGGTCCAGCACATCTTTTACTGCCCACAACACATCCTTTTTGCCGAGGCCGTATTTCTCTAGAAGTTCGGCAGGCTTTCCGCTTTCTCCGAAGGAATCGTTCACGCCGACGTATTCCATGGGTACAGGTAAATTATGGACGAGCAAATTGGCAATGGCATCCCCGAGGCCGCCGTTGCGCTGGTGTTCTTCAGCCACTACTACAGCGCGGGTTTTGCTCACGGAGTCAAGAATGGCTTCCTTGTCCAGCGGCTTGATGGTGTGGATGTTGATGACTTCACAAGAAACGCCTTGAGCGGCGAGTTCCTTGGCTGCCTCGATACAGGTCCAAACCAAGTGCCCGGTTGCAAAAATGGTCACGTCTTTGCCTGAAGCCAGGAGCAGGGCTTTACCCATTTCGAATTTCAAGTTTTCGGTAAACATGGGCCAAGCCGGTCTACCAAATCGCAAATAAACGGGGCCGTGATATTCAGCAATGGCCATGGTAGCCGCCATGGTCTGGTGGTAATCGCAAGGATTGATGACCGTCATGCCGGGCAGCATCCGCATCATGCCAATGTCTTCAAGAATTTGGTGGGTTGCGCCGTCTTCGCCAAGCGTCACGCCTGCGTGGGAGGCACATATTTTGACATTTTTGTGCGAGTAGGCGATGCTTTGGCGAATTTGGTCATAGACACGGCCCGTAGAAAAATTGGCGAACGTGCCGGTGAACGGGATTTTTCCCGCTGTGGCCAAGCCCGCCGCAATGCCCATCATGTTGGCCTCCGCGATGCCGATTTGGAAAAAACGTTCTGGAAATTCTTTCTGGAAATGCTGCATTTGCAAGCTTTCCATGAGGTCGGCGGTGAGGCCGACAATGTTGGGGTTCAATCGGCCTGCTTCGAGAAGGCCTTGGCCAAAGCCGTCACGGGTGGCTTTTGTGCCTGTGGAAACGATGTTGTCTAATTTCATTGAACTTGATTTGTCAAACACGCTTTGCTGCAATTCGGCGGCAAAGGTGAGAAAAACACAAGACCCCGGCAAGTTGAATTGTTCACTCTTTTACCCATCGTACCACCTCATCATCCCCGATTTCAGTTCTGATGTGCGCATAATAAACCCCAGCAGGCAGAATGGAGGCATCTATGGGCAGGGCTATTTCTTTTTCGATTTCAAAATCCCAGAATATACCCATGTTGTAGCCCGTGGCATCTAGTATTTCAACCCTGAGCTTCATGGATTTTTCTGAAAAAAGGTGGAGCGTGCAACGGTTAGAAGTTGCGTTGGGGAGCATTTCAGCTTGGAAAGCGAGGTTGCGGATTTGAATGGTTTTTACGTCGGTGAGCGTTTCCTTCCCATCAAAGTCTATTTGCCGCAGGCGGAAAAAATGCCGACCGGGTGGGAGGTTTTGAACATCGAAACTGTATT
>JACMMM010000298.1 GCA_014379065.1 Saprospiraceae bacterium | reverse complement strand
GCTAAAGCCGCCGGTACAGAGCCAGCCAATCAATCCCCCCACCACCAGCGCAAACATCAGCGAATGCGTCCAGCCGCGATGCCCCCACTCGCTTTCGTAGGGAATGCCAAAGCGGAATGACAGAATATCCAGGTCAGGCGCGAACGCGCAAAAACCTGCTGCTACCAGCGTGAGCGGTCGCACTTGTTTTGGAAAAAAAGCATAACCGATGGCGGTAGAGACTGCGATGTGACCAAATAATGATGCCATTTAGAATTGATTATTAGTGAATACAAGCGGTTTTTAGTGTTTTTTCGAGAGTGTTTTTTTTGACAGGATTTACAGGATTAACAGGATTTAAGAGGGGTTGTCGGCAAAGCCGACAATTCGGTATCACAATCCTGTTTATCCTGTAAATCCTGTCAAAAAAACACTGTCAAAAAAACATCCCACCCTGCTACAACTTGGCTTTAAAAGACCATGTGATTCGAACTCTCGCCGCTTCGCGACCATCGGGCAAGGTGCCAACAGATTCTGCCTGAAAAGTTTGGGCTTCACCTGTTTCAAGGGCTTTTTGGATCGTGGATTGGAAAGCGGGGCCGTCATTGCAGGTAAAAGTCAGCATTGCAGAGGCTTTTTTGGTGAAATCTGCCTCGATATGGGACACAAGCATGGAAATCGGCGGCTTTTCTTGCAAATGTGCCATGGCCATTAATCCGGTAGAGAGTTCGCCCGCAGCGCATTGTGCCGCAAAATAGGTAGAGCGGAAAGGGTTTTGCGAACGCCAGCTGTAAGGCAATTCAACCACACATTTTTCTAAATCGCAGGAGCGTACCCGTATGCCCATGAACCATGCGGAAGGCAGTTTCCAAAGCAGGAACAGGCGCATTTTCCAAGAGGTGTTGGTGCGGCGGAGGAAGTCTGGCTGAGTCAAAATTGAGATATTGGGATATTGAGATATTTTTTTGTCAGGTTATATCGAGGCGGTCAGTTCCTTTTTCTTCTTGAAAAAGACCGCCCAAAACTCTTCCACATATCCTCGAAAGTATCGTAATCCTTTTGAAAACTGAGGCCGAGACCAAAGCGCAGACCGCGTTGGCCCGATATATCCGGCTCGGTACGTTGATACACTTTCATCCGCCATTGACGATTCTCGGTGAGCGCAATTTGTATCGTCACATCCTCGCCCAAGAAGCCATCGGAAGTGGCAACACCTGTGCTTCTTATACCAAATTGTGAACCCAGCTGCACGGTCACGCGGTCATTGATAAAGCCACTGCTGAGCCGCACGTTCACCTCGCGGCCTCCCACACGGTTGGGGTCTGACAGCACATCGTTCTGGTAATCGCTGTATACGATATCAAAGTCAAGGCTTGAAACCGCTCCCCCAAACCACTCAGAAGCCAGCCCCGCCAAGTAGTTAGAGAACTGGTTGCTAATCATCTGTGTCAGCGTGTTGAACGCCGTTGCCACATAGTCTGAATTCTGGATAAAACCAGCACTGGAAGGTGGTAAGAATGTGCCGATGACCACCAAGCCAAACACTTGACGCGATAGCTCGGCCTGATCCTGTCGCAGAAGCCGTAATTTGGTGTCTGTCACCGATTTAAGGCCGCTCGAAATATTGGGAAAACTTAATCCAAACGTAATGGTTGGCTTCAAAAGATCACCTGCCAAATTCATGCTGACGATGACCCGGGTGGACTTGGCAGCCTCGTCGAGCAGAATCGGGCGCACATTACGGAGCAGTTCCAATTCTTCCTTGATGAAGTTGTACACGGAGGTATTTACCTCATAGGTCGCGTCAAGGTTTATCCGTGCACCGTATGGGTCGCCATACCAATTGATGGTGCCGCCTTTGGTGACCACGAAAGGCTTGTTCACAAAATTCAGGAGCGTAAAAAGGTATTCGCCCCGTACGATCTGGTAGCCGCCGTACATCGTGAACTCGCCCTCGCGGTTGATGCCCAACCGGATGTTGCCATCGCCCCGTCCTTTGATGATGTCACCCGTTTGCTCGTCAAAAATGAGTTGAATTTCAGCCTGATCCGTCACGGTCAAGTCCATCTCAAAATTCAAGCCTTTGAGGTCGCTGATGACAAAACTTTTGTCTTTTCGGGATTCGGCCTTGGGCTTGTTTTTGTCAAAATTGATAAACTGGGCTTCCTTGGCATCTGCCGTAGAAGAAAGCGGGATAAAAAGTCGTGTCCCCGCCCCCGTGGTGGCTTCTATGGAAATGTTGGTGCGACTAAAAGAGCCGCCAAAATCAGCCACAAAGCTGCCCTCTGCCCGGCCATAATAAAGGTCGCTGTCGGCGGCTGAAGTGTTCATCACCAGGAAGTTTTGATCCCTCGATTCAACCCGGCAATTCACCCGCCACTTATCGAAATATTCATGTTCAAGCCCCCCATGCACCAATGCAAAATGCTGTCGTGTGGCGTCGTATATGGTATCGCCATCGGCGGAAATTTTGTTTTTTGTAAAGGTAATGGGCTGATTTTTAATCAGAAAAAGGGTTTTAAGGTAGTCTATCTGAAACTGCCCCTCTTTTATCATCAGTGAGCCTTCTACCGTGGGGTGGCCGAAGTCTCCTTTTGCCAAAAGATTGGCAGAAAACAAGCCATCAGTTTGCGATATTTCCGGCACAATGGTTTCAATGACCTCGAACGGGAAACTGTCCGCCGAGACTTTGGCAATAAACTCGCCGGGGCGAAGCACCACGTCCTCCATTCCTTCTACTGGTTTTTCAGAGGTATCTTCCTCATCGCTAAACAAGTACCCACCAACGATGCGAAGCCGTTGGGCTCTGGTATCTTTGTCAAACAAAAAGATTTTTCCTGTCAGGGGTTTGGATAGGTCGGGCAGCGCAAAATTGCTCAACAGCTCGCCATAAGGCTTATTGTTTATGAACATATTGTCGGACAGGAAATTTATTTCAATCCCTTGCATCAAGAACACGTCGCGGATGCTGACCTCAAAATCGTAGGCCTTCCCACGGAGCTGGATTTGATCTGGATTCAAGAATCTATTGGCCTCGCTGAGATCGAAATTGGTCAGCCCGAATCGCAGCCCCCGTCCATTGTTCGTGCCTTCGAGGGCAATACGTTTGATGCCGTTGAACAATTCCAACTGCTTGGTTTCGATGTAATTGGTGCCAAATCGGATATAGTTGTCCTCCTCAATGAGCCATTCTTGGCTAAAAAGTTTGATTTTTGAAGCATTGAAAGTCAACTGCCACAACGAATCAACCACAGAGAGATCGCCGTCGAGGTAAATACTCTCGACAATGCTGTTGGGGGTTTCGTCTTTTGCCTCCAATTTGAGGTGGAAAATATCGCCGACCAATGGCCCGCCAAGCGTTATGGCGGGGAGTCTGCTTTTTTTGCCCGCCCGGTTGTCGGGAAGCCGGAGGTATAGCCAGGCCGAGTCGCCATCACTGTTCCAGCGCAAGCTCGGATCCCGAAATTCTCCACTGCCAAATTTTATAAGTGGAGCTTCGACAACCAAATAAGAAGTGCCTCGGCGGGCATCTACGCTGGCTGATGCCCGCACATTGCGC